>VYDD01000070.1 GCA_009843625.1 Gammaproteobacteria bacterium
CCGGCTCCCAACTCCACGCCAGTTCGAGTTCGGCCACATTTGCGGTCGTGATCTGGTCGAGCGGCGAGTACTTGGATCCGCCAGCGTCGCGGCCGTAGGCGACCCAGTCTCCGTCGCCGGGCGGCTGGGGCCCGGGGGCGGCTTCGGCGCAGGCGAAGAGGAGGAGAACGACGGGGTACGGGGAAAGGAGGCGCGGAAATCCCGTCGAGAGATGTCTCATGGCGGTGATCGGTGAGGTTGGCGGCTTGTCGCTCCGGCGTACCCGGAGCCCGCCCTAATCTCCGCCCGGCCTCTTGGGAAGGAAAGGCACCGAGTCGCCCTGCGCGACCATCCACTGCTCGAACTTCTGATACCGCTGCCAGTAGCTGTCGGGTGGCGACCTGCGCCAGAAGACGCCCTCGATGGGAAGCAGATACGAGTCCTCGGGATCGTCCGCGAGCGGGCCGAACACCGCGCGGCCGCCGGCGTGCTCCACCGGCTCCGGGGTGCGGAAAAGCCACTGGGCCACCGCGATCGTCGTGTCCGGGCTGATGACCAGCGTCCCCTCCATCGATGGGTCGTCGTCGTCGCGCGCGCAGAACACCAGCGTCACGCTCCCGTCGTCATCGGGTTCGTCGGACCGGTCGAAGTGGAAGCGGTGTCGGTCGCCGAAGAACTCTCCCGCGAAGTGCGGGGCGAAATCCGCCTCCAGCGGAGGATAGACCCAGGACGTGTACGATTGCTCGGGCGTGGATCTCCGGATCTGGTATGCGTACCCCTCGCGCTCGATGCGACGCCGCCAACTGAAGCGGAGCAGGGAAGAGGAGCCGCGCTGGGCCACGGCCTCGCCCGCGGCCTGCACCGTTCCCACCTCGCCCTCCGGCAGGATGGACTCCACGGACGCCAGATAGGTGGCCACCCCCAGAGTATCCAGGCCCTGGCTGTAGCGCGCCGCGGCGTACTCCCACAGGCGGCGCGCATCGCGATCCTCTCCGCCGGCGCAGCGGTCCCGTTGCGCATCCACGATCAGCTCGGGAAGCGGAATGGGTTCGCGGGTGAGGCGGATCTCGTAGGCGTCGACGCCTTCCTCGATCTGGACTACCTCGGGATGGTATCCGAGCTGTCCCGCGTAGAGGGCGCGAATCCGCCCCGTCATTTCGGCGGGGAACCGGAACGAGCCGTCCTCGTTGGCCAGCTGGCCTCCGATTTTGCGGTCCGCCGCCCACGCCTCGATGGCGGCACCGGCGACGGGATCGCCCTCCTCGTTCAGGACGTAGCCCGTGATCTGGGCCTGCGCCGGGGACGTGGCCGTGACGCCGAACATCAGAAGGAAGAATGCGCTCAGCGCGTGAGCGGGTCCGGCCCGGGTACGGTCATTGGCCTGCGGGATGCTGCGATGCGGCTGGCGCCGGACGAGTGGGAGCTGGTCGATGGCCATCGGCGGTTCGGACGGGATCGAGTCACGTGCTTGCTCTGTCTGTTTAATCAGATGGAGGGGCACAGGTTCCGGTTGCCCACCCCCGGCCTCCCCGGGCGGCAGCATGCATCCTGCGGCGTCAGTCATCCCGCGCCCTCCGCGCTCTCTATCTCCTTGCCTGCGGTCATGCACGCATCTAGCGTCGAAGCGCGTACGGTATTGACCGTTCCTGCGACCCGTTGGACTGGAGGAATTCGATGAGAGCCGACGGCACGGCTGCGTTTCGTTCCAGAGCGGCGTGGATGGCGCTTCTGGGCCTGATCCTCACCTCGTGCGGCAGAGCGGAACGGGAGAGGGAAGCGGCGGTGGAGGCGGCCGTGGAGGCGACCAGGGCCGCCACGGTGGCGGAGATCGAGCGAGCCCTGTCGCAGGCGCTTTCCCTCACGGACCGGGAGGCGGACCGGGCCAACGGCATCCTCTCTCCCCTCCCGGTAATGACGACGGCCCAGGAGAACGCGCTCCGCCGCTTCCTCAACGCGTCGCACGTGGCCCGCGCCCGCGAGCTGGGCGTGCGGGTAGCCGACCGCGCGGCCCTGGACTCCCTTGTTGCGGCCGGGCGGCTGGTTCAGCTCGAGGACAGCACCGCCCACTGGATCGTTCGCCCCGGCACTTCTCCCACGTACATGGTCCCCGAGGTGCCCGTCCTGCTCGAGGAGCTTGGCCGGCGCTTCCAGGAACGCCTCGCGGAGATGGGGCTTCCGCCGTACCGCATCGAGGTGACGAGCGCCCTGCGCACGTCCGAGCGGCAGGCACGGCTGCGGGGCAGGAACCCGAACGCGGCCGCCGGCGTGAGCTCACACGAGTTCGGCACCACCGTCGACCTCTCCTACTCCGCCTTCGCACCCCCGGCCGAGCGGCCACCGGAGATTCTCGCCGGCGTACCCGCCGAGTTCGCCCCGCACGTCGAGCGGTTCGTGGACCTGGCGCTGGAGTCGGTCTCGGGCCGCAAGTCCCGCGAACTGGGAGCCATCTTCAGCCGGGTGCTCCTGGAGGCGCAGTCCGAGGGGCTGGTCCTCGTGATCTACGAGCGGCAGCAGACGGTGTATCACATCACCGTCGGACGGGCGTTGGCGAATTGAAGTGTCCTGAATTCGGCCATCCCTTCCATCGTCATCGCCGCCTCTGGCGCGCAATTGCCGGGACGCCCCCCGCACCTCAGAAGATCCCCTTCGGCATGTGCATGCTGACCAGCAAGTGCGGCACGTCCACCGTCTCCGAGATCTTCATGTCGCCGGCGATCGAGCAGAGCACGTAGGCTTCCTCGCGGGTGAGCCCGTGTTCGGCGACCAGGTAGTCGATCATGTAGCGGGTGGCCTTGCGGGCCGCCTCGTCGATGGTGGTGGCGAAGCCGGTCACGGCGTAGTAGTCGTCGCTCTCGTACTGGGGCTCGACCATGCCGCGCGTGTTCTCCATGACTTCGACTTCGAAGACGACGCGCACGGGCGTCTCGATGGCGGAACCGGACACTTCGCCGTCTCCCTGGGCGGCGTGCGCGTCGCCGATGGAGAAGAGCGCACCCTCGACCTGAACCGGGAAGTAGACGGTGGTCCCGGCGATCATGTGGCGGTTGTCCATGTTGCCGCCGTTGGTGCGGGGCGGGATGGTCACGAGCATCGAGTCGGTATCGGGCGCGACCCCCATGACCCCGGCAAACGGCGCCAGCGGGATCGTGATGTCGTCGTTGAAGGCGACTTCCGTAGCGCCGGGCTCCATCGGAAAGCCCCGGATCCATGGCCCGGTGATCTCGTCGGCCAGGAACCCGAAGCCGGGGAAGATGCCGGCCCATCCCCAACCCTGGACCTCGATCTCGTGCAGGGTGACGGCGAGGATGTCGCCCGGACTCGCCCCTTCCACGTAGATGGGTCCGGTGAGGGCATGGATCAGGTCGAAGTCGACGTTGGCCAGGTCCTCGGCGGTCGTGGACTCGGTGATCTGGCCATCGGAGGCCTCCTTGGTGAACACCTCGACGACCGCTCCGGAGGGAACCGTGAGCTGGGGCGGGATCGTGGAACTCCAGCGATTGTGGGAGTTCTCGGGGCCGAGCGTGTACTCGGGCGCCGGCGTCTCCGCGGCCGGTGGCGCCTCGGCGGATTGTTCCTCCAGAGGAGGCGCGGCCTGGCAGGCAGCCAGGGCGAGGGGGATGCAGAGGGCAAAGGCTGCGGCGCGCCTGAACGAGCGCGAAGTCGGCGTGACGAACATCGGGATGGCTCCTCGGAAGACGTTTGCGACAGGGTTCCGCAGGCTCGTGCGATTCGTTCCCGCGGTTGTGATCTTATACTTGATCGACCGTGGATTTCGCGCCATACGCCGCCCGCATGCGCGGCTCCCTACGTCCCCGACGACGGCACATGACCACGAGAATCCCACACCTCCAGCCAGGCGTCGTCTACATCTGGGAGGGACGTCTGGATGTCCCCGCCGACGTCGTGGCCGCTGCCCGGCGGCTCCTCTCCGCGCGGGAACGCAAGCGCGCCGACCGCTTCGTTTACGACCGGCACCGCCGCCGCTACACCGTCGCCCAGGCGCACCTGCGCCGCGTGCTCGGGCAGCTGACCGGCATCCCTCCGGAGACCGTCCACTTTCACTATGAGGACAAGGGAAAGCCCTTCCTGCCGGGCGGCCCTTCCTTCAACCAGTCGCACTCCGAGGACCGGCTCATGATCGCCGTGGCCGCCTCCGGCCGGCTGGGCGTGGACATCGAGGAAAGGCGCACTGTGCGCCTCATGCTCGGTATCGCCGACAAGAACTTCGCCCGCGACGAGGCGGCGCGGCTGCACGCGGCCCCGGCGGAAGAACGGCGGCGGCTCTTCTTCCGCATCTGGACCCGCAAGGAGGCGTTCCTGAAGGCGCTCGGCTTCGGCCTCACACATCCGCTGAGGTCTTTCTCCGTGGATCCAACTCCCGGCGCCGCGCAGGGACTGCTGGCGGTCGAGGATCTTCCGGAGGATCCTCGGCGATGGCACATCGGAGGGGTTCCTTGCGCCGCAGGAGCCGAGGCCGCGCTGGCCCTGGACCGGGCAGGCATCCGGGTCGAGCCTCTACCCTACGACCCGGACGGGCTCGGATCAGCCGGTGATTGAGGAAAGCGGGGGCCGGCCCGCCTGACGCCGGCCGACTCACCCGGGATCTCCGCTACCAGTGCAGGGAGAAGTTGACCATGGCGCCGTGGGCGGGACCCGAGTCCGGCGCCCACGCGCTGCGGCCGCCCTCGATGCTCGCCGACAAGCCCGGGCCGACGGTCAGACGGCCGCCCAATTGATAGCCGTACCTGCCCTGGCTCGATGCGTGTAGCGGCATGTTTGCGGCCGGGCTTGCCGTCCGGTATGCGCCGAGGTAGCCGGAGCCGGGCTGCTCGGACATGGCGAGCCTTGCGTACGGCATGAACACGGCCTCGCCCTCTCCTGCGCCGAATCCATAGCCGACCTCCGCGTTCAAGCCTCGGGCTCCGTATGTGTTGGCGGTCATGCCCGCCGCACCCTGCGCCCAGAGACGCGCCAGTCCGCTTGCCGTCGATCCCCAGGTCGGTCGCAGGCCGACGGAGAGTCCGCGTCCGTCGCCGCCCGGATTGAAGCTGATCGATCCGCCGAGGCCCCATTCCTCGTAGCCGTCCTGTTCGTGCGTGAGCAGCGTGCGGCCATGCACCCGGACTGTCAGTCCCCGGTTGGGGTCAACGAAGGTAAAGCCCCCTCCCGCCTCCATCCCGAGTCCGGACTCAGTGTCTCCGCCGTCGTAGCGCATGCCGGCGCGCACCTGGGGCCGCAGCATCGCACCGGAGCCCGTCATGAATCCCGTCGAAGCTTCGAGGAGCATCCGTACGCGGCTCGCGTCGGCGGCAAGCTCGCTTCGTCCCTCGACGGCTTCCGAGTTCATGCGCGCGAGAAAGGCGTCCGAGCGTAGCGCCAATTCAAAGCCGCCGGCGTCTTCGGAACGCACGAGCTCTCCCCTGAACCCCACACCGCCCATCCGCATGGAGATGTCGCTCTCGGGATCCTCCTCGCCGCCGCCCGCGATATCCAGCCTACCGGCGCCGTAACCGAGCACGCCCCAGGTCAACAGGCGGTCGCTGATGGCAAGCCGGGCGTAGGGGAAGCCGCTGGTGAGACTGCTGGAAACCTCTCCCGCATCGTCCTGGCCCGCCCGCCCGAGTTCGAAGTTGCCCGACCCGCGGCTGTGGGTCACCGCAAGGCCGGTCACCACCGGGCCGACCTCGTAGTCGGCGCCGAGGGTGGCGGTCCTGACTTCGCCGTCGCCGAACCCTCCTCCCTTCTCGTTGTTGAACCGCATGATCTCTCCGCCTCCCCACAGGGAGTAGCCGCCGCCGGGCCGGCCGGACGAGAGCTGGAACGCGCTGCCGCCGAACAGCCCGCCAGCGGACATCCGCAGGAACATCGACGGTCCGGCCGTCCCGGCGCCCGCGAGGGTGTTCGGGTCGAGGAGCGCGCTGAAATCCAGCGTCCGCCCACCCACCTCGACGAAGTCCTCCTGCCGGTAGCGGTGTGAGACGCGGTTGCCGATCATCTCCATCGTCTGGCTGGCCACCGACCTGCCGAACCGCTGGAGCCAGTCCGCCGCCGCCGCTTCCGCCTCGGCGGTGGAGAAATTCCGGTAGAACCCGGCGCCGACGATAAACTCGATACCCTGGTAGACGGGGAGATCGCTCTTGAACGAAACGGCGTAGCTTACCTTGGGGGTGCCGGTGTCCTCGTCACCCTGTACCGTCGGATCGTCCCAGAAATACTCGACGAATCCTCCGCCCCCCTGGGCTACGGCGATGACTTCCCGTACGAACGGCCTTCCCTGGAAGTCCGTGTTGTCCAGCACCGTTCGGCCCTCCCGCCAGGGGTCGGCGCCGTGGAAGATGACGTATCCCTGGGGAGTGAAGACGAAGAGATAGACGGGGCCGGATCTGAAGTGCCCGCCATCCTCTCTCAGCACCGTCTTCCACTCGTTCGCGCGCTCGAACCCGACCTGCCCGACGAGTTCGGTCAGCCAGTCCACCGAGCCGTGCACGAACTGCTTCAGGGTCTCCCGGTCCACGACGTCGGCGGCGGACAAGGGAGGCAGCGGGACGTTGGGGAGCGGCTCGCCGGCATGCGCGAGATCCTGGAAATACCCGCCCACCACGATCAGATCCACGCCGGCCACCATGGAGTGGTACTGCAGTGCGTAGCTGTCCTTGCACGGGGTGTCGGTCGCGTCCAGCGGATCGTCCCAGCACCACTCCACGAACCCACCTCCCGCCGCTCCCGCGGCCAGAATCTGCTCGACGACTCTTGTGCCCCGGTCGTCGACCACTCCGAGCACGTTCTTGCCGTCGAAGTGGGGGTTTTCGCCGTGGATCAATACCTGTCCGTCCAGGGTCAACAGGATCAGGTACATGTTGCCTGCGTTCCAGTCACTGCCCTCCACGCGAAAATCGTTCACCAGCTGTGAACCCGCGTTAATGTCGGTGACCATGCTGAATTCGGAGGTCGCCCAGGTCACGAAGCCTCGGAGCGTCTCGCGGTCCACCACCTGGCCGGCGGTGACTTTCGGCACCTGCGCGTGGGCCTGGTGCGGACCGGGAAAGGTGGCGGCCAGGACCACCAGCGCGGTCATGAACAGGTGCTGCGGGGTTCGCATGACGGCCTCCCGTACCGGAGGAACACGAAACGGGCGTTTGCGACAAAAGTATGCCATAATGGCGACAAAACAGCAATAAAATTTGCCCCAATACGCGGTGCGCTACGCCTTAAGAACGGAGTGCGCTACGGCGTCAAGCGATGCGGAAGCGGCGATCCTGCACTGGATCCGCCGGGCGTGACGCGGCTTGCAGGCGCCGCATCAGGATGCGGGGCATGACGGATTGGATGGGTTGTATCCGACGGTGCGCCGGCACTTCCGTCCACCCTAACTGAAGAACGGGTTCTCGCCTGCCTGGTGGTCCGTGACGTCGTGGATCGCCGTGACCTCGGGAACGGACTGATGGATCATCCGTTCCACGCCCTGACGCAGCGTCAGGCGCGACATCGCGCATCCCTGGCACCCGCCCATCATCTCCAGATAGATCTCGGTGTCCTGAACGTCCACAAGCCGGATCTCGCCGCCATGGGCCGCGATGGAAGGATTCACCTGGCTGTTCAGAAGGTCGGTGACGCGCTCGGCGATCGGGCCCGTGGGCGCCCCGGCGCCCCGGCCGTCGGTCTCAGGCACGGTCTTCACCTCGAAACCGCTCTGGTTCAGTTCGTCGATGAAGTCGACCGTGGCGCCCTTCAGCCGGGGGGCGCTGGTGCTGTCGACGAACACCGTGAACCCGCCTCCGTCCACCGTGACATCGTCGTCGCCGAGGTCGGCGCTGCCCACCAATGTCAGCTCGAAACTGGGCGCGACGGGACTTCCGTCCATCTTCACCCGCAACGCCTGCTCTCCGTCGGGCTCGTCTCCCATGAAGGAGAGCACCATTTCGCGGGCTTTGTCCGTGAAGGTCAACATCGTATTCGGCATCCTTGCGTGCAGGGCCTTGCGGCTCCGTGTTCCCCCGAGGGTGAGACCGACCGCGCATCCGGAGGAGACCCGCGCGGGTCCGACGTGTTCCGGCATCCTGCGGCCAACTCCGAAATATGGCCCGGGCTCCGGTGGAAGCAACAGTCCCTTCGGTTGCTGCCCCGCCGCGCCTTGCCGATATTCCGGCCCGAACCCGCTGGCGGCTTTCCGGCGGATCGTCCGACGTCGGCGGCGTGAACGTCTCTCATACAGCATGATACAACAGGGTACAAACTGCTATGTCTCAACTGGATAGCATGGACAAGCTCGTCTCGCTGACCAAGCGTCGCGGGTACGTCTTCCAGTCCTCAGAGATCTACGGCGGCACCGGATCGGTGTGGGACTACGGTCCGCTGGGCATCGAACTGAAGCGCAACATCAAGGAGGCCTGGTGGAGCGCGATGGTGCACCAGCGCGACGACGTCGAGGGGATCGAGGCGGCCATCCTCATGCATCCGCGGGTTTGGGAGGCGTCCGGGCACGTGGACGGCTTCACCGATCCGCTGGTCGAGTGCAAGGTGTGCAAGAAGCGCTTTCGCGCCGACGAGCTGGAGGGTGAGCGCTGCGGCCGGAAGCCGAGCAAGGCGCCGGGCGCCTTCAAGGCCTGCGAGCTCGGCGAGCCCAGGCTGTTCAACCTCATGTTCAAGACCTTCATGGGACCGGTGGAGGAGGCCGCGGCCACCGTCTACCTGCGTCCCGAGACGGCGCAGGGGTCCTACGTCAACTTCCTCAACGTGCAGACCACCGCGCGCCAGAAGGTCCCCTTCGGCGTGGCCCAGATCGGCAAGGCGTTCCGCAACGAGATCACGCCCGGGAACTTCATCTTCCGCACCCGCG
>VYDD01000108.1 GCA_009843625.1 Gammaproteobacteria bacterium
AGCGGGATCGGCCGGGCCACCGCGGTCGCGCTGGCCGGGGCGGGAGCCTCGGTGGCGGTTGCGGCGCGGCGCGCTGGCCGCCTGGACGAGGTGGTGGCGCGGATCCGCCGGGACGGGGGCCGCGCGCTGGCCGTGGCCACCGACGTGGCCGACCGCGAGGCCGTGTTCGCGCTGGCGGAGCGCGCGGCGGCGGAGTTCGGTCCGGCGGACATCCTGGTGAACAACGCCGGTATCATGCCCACCTCGCCGCTGCGGGCCCTCCACCTGGACGACTGGCTGCGCATGGTGGACGTAAACGTGAAGGGCGTGCTGCACTGCATCGCCGCCGCGCTTCCGGCCATGCTGGAGCGCCGCCGGGGTCACATCGTGAACGTGGGCTCGGTGGCGGGGCGGCGCCCCTTCCCCGGGGGCACCGTGTACGCGGCCACCAAGTTCGCCGTGCGCTGCATGTCGGCCGGGATGCAGCTTGAGCTTTCGGCCGCGCACGGCATCCGGGTCACCGACATCCAGCCCGGCGTGGTCGCCACCGAGCTGATCGAGCGCATCCCGGACCCGGAGATCCGGGAAGGGTTCATCGAGCGCTGGCAGGACAAGAAGCCCATGGACCCCGACGACGTGGCCGCGGCCGTTCTCTACGTGGTCACGGCTCCGGCGCACGTCAACATCAACGAGATCCTGATGCGCCCGACCGACCAGCCGACCTGACCGCGGCGACCGCGGAGAAAGGCGAAAGGGGCCGCGGGCGGAGAGAGGCCTCGCCTACTACAGAAGAGGCCTCGGCTACGGTGCAGAGGCCCTTTCCACGAAAAGAGCCTCCTGCCAGGAATCGGACTCCGCTACAGGATGAGGATCGCGAACGAGACCACGAACTGGTTCTTGATGTCTTCCAGTATCTCGTAGCGCACCTCGATGACCGTGTTTTCCGAGCGCATTCCCCCGACGGCGTTGAACCCACGGGTCTGCGTCGGATCCTCAAACGGGTTCGCCCTGATGCTCTGCAGGTGCCAGCCCGCGCCGACGTAGCGAAAGAAGGGGATGGGCAGACACGGGAGCGAACCGCGGGCGTTGACGTTAGTCTCCCAGTACCGGCACTGGTTGCAGTTGGGAAAGAACCAGTCGGCGGAGGCCGCCAGCCGGACCGGGAAGACCGGCGCCCCGAACTCCACCCGGGGCCCCACGCCGATGGTCCCGCCCAGGACGTCGTTGGCGAAGGAAACCTGTCCGCCGGCGCGCAACTGGGCCGATGCCGGAGCGGGCGCGGAAGCCGCGGCCACGACCCCGGCCAAAGCCAGGGCCGTGGCGACGGCGATCCGCCGGACCCAGCCGGCCAGGCCGTAATCCGCGGACACCGCCGTCATCCTCCACCCGCCATCATGCCGCCCGGCAGGGTGACTTCGCGGGCCGCCCCGTAGTGGATGCCGTTAAACAGGAACGGGAAGGTCCCGTGCGACTGCGCGCGGAAGGTGATCTTGGGACCGAACAGGAAAAGCTGTCCCTCGCCCAACCGCGCATCGGCGATCGAGACGCCGTCCTGAAGGTGATGCTGGCCCCAGGCCCATCCGCTGCGCAGCGGCGCATCGGTGTCGAACCACCCCACCGGGGTTACTCCCGCCGCCGCGCCCTGCAGGCCGAACACGGGGCTCCGGCTGAAGAGCACGTTGGCCCGCTCGCCGACGCCCGCGGCCAGCGGATGGGCGCCGTCCACGCGCAGATCGAGCACCGAGCCGGGCACGTAGTACTCCTCGGAGGCCAGCGGCTGGCCGTCGCCCCCCACCAGGTAGTCGCGCACGGGCAGGCCTGCGTGGTAGGCCAGCGCGGTCGAGCTGCCGATCGCCACCACCGTCCCCCCGGCGCGGATGAATTCGAGCACGGCCGGTGCCGTGGTCGCCGAGGTGAAGGCTCCGATGCGGCCCCGGAATTCGTCCGGCACGGTGGCCGCGAACTCGGGCAGCAGCGTCCTGCCGGCATCGCGGCCCGGCAGCGGGACCGCGCCGTCCTCGAGCACCAGCACGTCGAACCTGTCGATCAGGTTGCCCTGGTCGAGGTCGGGCGGGAAGACCACATCGAAGTCGAACTCGAAGTCCTCGAGGATCATGCGCGTCCACCCCGACGGCATCGAACCGCCGTACACGTCGCCGAGCGCGATCCGCGGCGCGGTGAGCTCGAAGGCGCGGCCCGCGGGTGCGGACTCCAGGCCGACGAAGTCGATGCCCAACTCCGCCGCCATGGCCGCGACCGACGCCTCGTCCGCTCCCGCCCCGGACAGGAAGAAGGTGCCCGCCGGGTGCTGCGAGCCGCCCGCCTGGAAGTCGTCCCGGAGCCAGTGCACGCTTCCGCCCGCCGCCAGCACGCGGTTGACCGCGACGAAGGCGTCGTTGGCGTCGTGGCCCACCAGGTAGCCGGCGGCATCGGCCGCTCCGGCGACCGTGCCCGAGGGAGGTTCGGCCAGCCACTCGATCTGCTCGAAGGGGCCGTCGAAGCCATCGAGGATGCGGTCGAACTCGACACCCATCTGGTAGGCGAGGGTCCACCCCGCGTTGTCGTAGGGCGCAGTCGGAGGCGCGCCCGGATAGGGGAAGTCGTTGGGGTGGTTCTGCGGCTCGAACATGTCGAGCACGTGGGGGCGGAACGCCTGGGCGGCCAGCACTACGTAGGAGTCGGCGGGATAGCTTGTGCCTCCCACCTCGAAGTCGGCAGTCGCGCGATGCACCTGCACCCCGCCCTTCAGCAGCGCGTTCACGAACTTGGTGGCCGTCGGGAAGTCCGGCTGGTCGGAGGGCAGGATGAAGCCGCGCGGATCGCGGTCGGCGGGGTCCCTCAACAGCCGCTCGTAGTCGGCTAGCGAGCCAAAGCCCGTGACCGTCTCCCCGGCCTCGTCGATCTCGAAGGGCAGCACCGTCCAGTGGTCGCGGCCGCCGCGCTCGATGGAGTTGGTCCCCATCCGCCAGATGTTGAAGAGCAGGTGGTCCTTGTTGCGCGACGCGAAGTCGAGCACCGCGAGATTGGCGGTCATCGAATAGTCGACCGACTGGCGGAAGTGCCACAGGCCGGGCTCCACCGGAAGCGGCAGGTCGCCGTGGGGCAGCTGCCGCCGGGGGATGAAGGGAATCGCGATGGGCGTCGGGGTGCCGATGGTTTCGGTCAGCAGCCCGATCTGGTTCTTGAAGTACGGGGTGGTGCGCAGGCCGCCGTTCCACCAGGTCGAATAGCTCGCCCCGCTGCGCATGGTGGTGCCCCCCTTCCCTTCCAGCACGAAGCGCTGGTGCATCGCCGAGCCGACCTGGTCGAGGCCGGTCAGCATGAGCGGATCCAGGTAGTGGTTGGGCGGATCGCGGAAGGGCGGCGCGAACATCACCGTCCCCAGCGGACCGGTCTGGTGGTGGTTGTAGACGATCTGCGGGAACCACTCGCGCGCGATGATGCGGTTGATGTTGGTGCTCTCGGCGAGCGCCGACATGTAGAAGTCGCGGTTGTTGTCGTGTCCCGCGTACTTCTGGTAGAGCACCGGGGGCCCGCCCGTGGTGCGCTCCTCGGGCGTCTCGATGCGCATGTACCAGTTGGCGAGCAGATCGTGGCCATCCGGGTTGGCGTGCGCGACGAGCACGATCACGTCGTCGAGGATGCGCATGGTCTCGTCGTCAGTGCGGCTCACCAGCTGGTAGACCAGCTCCATCAACTGCTGCGCGCCGAGCACCTCGTTGGCGTGCAGGCCGCCGTCGATCCAGATCACGGCCCTGCCCTCGGCCGCCATGGCCCGCGCATCGGCCTCCGAAACCCCCTCCGCCTGCGCCATCCGCTCCGCGATCTCCTTGTAGCGGGCCAGATTGGCGTGGTTGGCCGGGGAGGTGATGGTCGCCATCAACTGTTCGCGGCCCTCCTCGGTCTGACCGATGGACTCGAGGATCATGCGGTCCGACTCCGAAGCCAGCAGCTCCCAGTACTCGCTCAGCGCCACGTAGTTGGGGAGGACGTAGTCGGCCCCGATCTCGTGCCCGAACTGCTCCACGGGGGAGGTTACCCGGGTGGCGGTGGCCATCTCCTCGCACGCCCACAGGGCGGGCACGAGGAGGAGGGCGACGAGCGCCGGGAGCCCCCGGCTGCGGGGGTACGGGCGATTCCGATTGATCATGCGCATGGGAACATCCTTTTCCATGGAAGCGCCAGGGCCGGTTGCCCCCGGCTCAAGTGTGATTCCTGCAATTCAAGGTTGCTGCGATCCGGGTTCCTGCCATCAGGGCAGCTCCATCCTCCAGAACGCGATGCCGCCAGCCTGCTGTCCCACCTCCACATCTCCCACGCGGGAGAAGTCGGAGAGGTCGAACACGTCCACCTTGCCCGGCTTGGCGCCCACCCCTTCGGAGCTCACGAAGGCGTAGCGCGAATCCGGCGACACCTCCACCCCGTGCGTGACCGTGGTCGTGGTGGGAACGCGCGCCAGGCTTTCGCCGGTGCGCAGGTCGAAGAACTCCACCCCCGCCCCCTGCTTGAGCGTCGCCACCAGCAGGCGGCCGTCGGGCGTGATGGCGAGGTTGTAGGGACCGGTGCCGGCCTGCAGCACGCGGGTCAGCTCCCAGCTCTGGCGGTCCAGATGCAGGATCCGGCTTCCGGCGTTGCAGGCGACGTACAGGCTGAGTCCGTCGGGCGAGGGCTGCACCCAGGTGGGCGAGCATTGAGCGCCCGCCATCGCTCCGGCGCCCATCCCGCTCATGCCGCCCGCCATGCGTGCCCCGCCGCCTTCCGCATCGAGCGGCCCCTCGCGCCCGGGCGCGACGGAGAACCTGCGCGCCACCTCGAAGGTGCGCGTGTCGATCTCGACCACCTGCTCGTCCATCATGCAGTTGGAGTAGAGAAACAGCCCGTCCGGGCCCATGCGCGCGCCGTGCGGCATGGTGCAGGTCTCGATCTGCTCCACCTCGACCAGGTCGGGGGTGTAGACCACCGAGACAGTGGAGGGCACGTGCTCGCCGTGCAGGTTGAAGTTGACCACGAAGGCATAGAGCCCGTCCGGGGTGAGGTCGATGGTCGCCGGGAAGTAACCCAGCAGGATGGGCTCCGCCACGACCGTGTCCGCGCCCGCCTCGAACTTCCACAGCTTCCCGTCCGGAAAGCCGTGCCCGGTGGTCATGTAGAGATGGCGGCCGTCGGGCGAGATGCGGAGCCCGTGGGGCCCCTCGGTTTCGGTGGGGATCTCGCCCACCATGGTGGTCTGCTCCAGGGTGACAGCGCCGTCGAAGCGGATGCGGTGGATCAGGTCGGCCGACTCCGCTCCGACGTAGAGCCAGTACACGGCGCCCGGGTCGGTCGCGCGGGCCATCGGGCCGCCGCCCGCGGCCGTGCCGCCTCCGGATCCGGCGACGCACCCGGCAGAGAGCAGCAGCAGCGCCGCGGCGCCTGCACGTGGTATCGACAACATCGCTCTCTCCTAGCTCTCTTCCAACTTCCCCAGATTGCGCTTCAGCAGTGCGTCCGGATCCGGGTCCCGCCCCATGAAGGCGCGGAACATCTCGTCCGGTTCGCGGCTGTCCCCCTGCGCCAGGATCGTGTCCATGAAGGCCGCGCCCGCCTCCCGCGAGAGGACCCCTTCCCTGCGGAACCGCCCGAAGGCATCCGCCTCCAGCACCTCGGACCACATGTAGCTGTAGTAGGCCGAGGCGTAGCCACCCGCAAACAGATGGCTGAAGGTGGTGAGGATGTGGCTCCTGGCGAAGCTCTCTTCCGGAGCGAACGGCTTCATGACCTCTTCCGCGTACGACATCAACTCCCGTGTGCCATCGTACTCCCGATGAAGCCGCAGGTCGAGGGTCGCGAACCCCAGCTGCCTCATCTGCGCCTGGCCGCCCATGAAGCGGCGCGCCGCCAGCATGCGCCGGTACAGGTCGTCGGGCAGGGGCTCCCCGGTCTCGTGGTGCCCGGAGAAGATGGACAGCGCCTCGCGCTCCCAGGTCCAGTTTTCCATGATCTGCGAGGGCACTTCCACCCAGTCCCAGGGCACGTGCATCCCGGACCGGGAAGGCAGCGGCACCCGCGAGGTGCAGTGGTGCAGGAGATGCCCGAACTCGTGAAAGATGGTCTGGACGCTGCGGTGCGTGAGCAGGGCCGGCCTTCCCGGCACGGGCGGGGCGAAGTTGCCGGCCATCATGCCGGTGTGGGGCACGAAGTCTCCGTCCGGCTGCGGACCTCCGGTGGTCAGGGTCGCCATCCACGCCCCCTGGCGCTTTCCGGTGCGCGGGAACCAGTCGGTGTGGAACGACCCGAGGCGGGTGCCGTCCTCCGCGGTGAGGCGATAGGAGCGCACGTCCTCGTGCCACACATCCCTGGCCGGCACCTCCTCGACCCGGACTCCGAACACCCGCTCCACGATCTCGAACAGGCCGGCGAGGACGCGGTCGAGGGGAAACCAGGGACGGGTGACCTCGTCGTCGAACCGGAAGCGCTCGCGACGGAGCGCCTCCGCAACGTATGCCAGATCCCACGGCTTCAGCGGCCCGATCGCCATGCGCGCGGCCTTTTCCCGGACCATCGCCAGATCGCGCTGCCAGTACGGAAGGGTGCGCTCCCGCAGATCGCTGACGAAGTCGAAGGCTCGGGTTCCGGTGCGCGCCATGGCGTCGTCCAGGCGATAGTCGGAGAAGTCGCCGTACCCGAGCAAGCCCGCGAGCTCGCGTCTCAGCTCCAGGATGCGCGCGATGACCGGGCGGTTGTCGAGTTCGCCGTCCCGGCAGCGTCCCACGTAGGCCCGGTGGAGCTGCCGGCGCAGCTCGCGGTCGTGGGCGTACTTGAGGACCGGCTCGAAGGACGGGAAATCCAGCGTCAGCAGCCACCCTTCCAGGTCCTCCGCGCGGGCCTTGTGGCGGGCCAGCTCGAGGGCGGTGTCCGGGATGCCGTCGAGCCGGGCGCGCTCGTCCTTCGGGATGTGCAGCCGGAAGGCTTCCGTGGCGTCGAGGACGTTTTCCGAGAAGCGCCGCTCCAGCCGCGACAGCTCGACCCGGATCTCCTCGACGCGGACGCGGGCCTCGTCGCCCAGATCGGCCCCGGCGGACCGGAACTGGTGCATCATCCTCTCGAGGTTGCGGCGGCGGAGCGGGCCGAGCGCTTCGGCCTCGGGAGTGCCTGAGAATGCCCGCACCGCCGCCCACAGGCCGCGGTGCAGCGGGAGCCGCGACCAGAACGCCGCGATCTCGGGCAGCACCGCGTTGTAGGCGTCCCTCAGCTCAGGAGTTTCCGCGACCGCCAGCAGAACCGTGACCGGCGCCAGCCCCTCCTCCACCTGCTGAACGATGTCGTCGAGGCGCTGGATGGTATTGTCGTAGCTCGCGGGCGGCCCGCCGCTCCCGGCGAGGTCGTCGATCTCCGCCTGCGCCCGTTCCAGTACAGAACGCACGGACGGCGCCAGGCCGGATGCGGTGATGCCCGCAAAGGTGGGCCGGGAACCCGCGGCTGGCGGCGTGACGGCGTCCGGCATCGTTACCGGCCGGCCCCGGGCTGCCGGTCATCCGTCGGCGACGGCACGGACATCCGGCGGGCTCCCACGCCACCGGCCTCGGTCTCGTCCCGCGGAAGGTCGGCCACCTCGATGACCCGGCCCTTCCTTCTCCAGCGCGCCAGGGTGTCCTCCTCCGCCTCGAGCCCGAGACCCCACATCGCGTCGCGGATGGCGGTGACCCGGTGGCCGCGGGCCTGGAGGCCGTCGATCGCCTGGGTCACGCACACGTCGCGCGCCACCCCGGCCACGAAGAACTCCACCGGATCGAGCGCGCGCGCGATCGACTCCACGAAGAGGTCGGCGCCGCGATTGCCCTCGAACACGTCGAAGCGGTCCTTGCGGATGAGGACGGGCCGGGGACGGCGGCGCCAGCGCGCCAGCAGCGCGTGCACCTCGACAGGCGTCGCGTGCACCTGCAGCACGAGACAGTCGGAGGAGGCGAGCGAGGGAATGATCTCCGCGCCGAGGCGCTCCGCGGGATCCTCCGAGCGACCCATGCAGTGGGGCGGGTAGGTGCCCTTGCCCGGATCCGGGTTCTTCGCATCGATCTCGGCGTCGTCGTAGCCGTGCCAGTCGCCCGTATACACCACCAGGGCGGCGTGGGCATGCATCCATTCGACGGCCTCCACCAGCCGGGGCTTGGCCGTAACCGCTCCGGGATCGCCGTCGTCGAACAGGTCGCGAACGTACAGTCGCCCGTCCGGCTCCATGAAGTCCCGCTGCACATCCACCACCCATCCGATGCGTGTCATTCGGGTCCGCCCCGTGATGAAGGTTACGCCACCCGCTCGAGCGACGGGTTGGCCCGATAGCGCCGTCCCGCCTTGGCGACCGGATCGTCGCCCACCTTCACGACGTCCGCCGTGAAGTTGACCTGGCCCCGGATCAGGGACGAGCCCACCCCGAAGGCGTCCACCGGAACCCCGTCGCTCCGGAAGCGGCGGATCCGGGCGCCGTCGAACCCTCCCGAGACCACGATGCGCACATGGCCGAAGCCGCCCTGGTCGAGGGCTTCCCGCACCTTGTGCACGAGCCACCGGTTCACGCCCCGAAGCTCGCTTGCGCGCGCGGCGCCCGCCTCCGCTTCCCGCGCGAGCGACCGGTCCACCATGTTCTCCGCCGTGTCCAGGCGGACGGCGTAGAGCTTCTCGCCCAGCGCCCGGGCCACCTCGAGCGCCGTCCGCACACAGTCGTTGTCGAAGTCCACCAGCGAAACGACCCGCACGGAGTCCGGCACCCGGCGGGCGAGCGCCGCCGTGGCAGCGACCGTGTCCCCCGAGTACGCCGCGATCAGCGAGTGCGGCAGCGTGCCTTCCCC
>VYDD01000094.1 GCA_009843625.1 Gammaproteobacteria bacterium
CCTGCTCGTACTGCTCGGACAACCTCCGCAATGCCCTCGTCAACTGCTCCTCTAAAGCGGTCATAGACCTCCTTCACCTGTTCGACAGCTTCACGGCAGGCCGATCGCGCCACGTCCAGTCCGTGTTGTCCAGCGTCCCCGCTGGCAGTACCACGACCCGCTCTCCCTTGATCTCCAGCAGCGCGACCCCCCAGGTGTCCACCTCCATTTGCGCGAGCGTCTCCCGCGCGTCTTGGATGTCGTAGTCCAGTTCGGCGAGCGTCTCGATCCGGTCCCGAATGCTCGACGCCAACCAGCGCATCGTCGCCCAGCTTCCGCCGAAGAAACCGATCCAAAGGCTCAGGCCGACGATCAGGGGCCGTTGCCACGCCTTTGCCAGCAACTCGCGCATGTTCCCGACCGCCACCTCCGTATCGCGCTCGATTGTACTGAGCGCGTTCCTCGCGACGCGCCGCGAGTTCTCGGCGAGCCGCTTCAGCTCGCTCGCGGTCAACTCCTCGATCTCCCTGCGTTCGCTCTCCAGCCGCCTCCGCAGCCGGTCGCTCAAGTCGTTCGCGGTCGAAGTTCTCTCCATACAGTTCTCCCTTGAGACGCCAGCGGTCCCCGGTCTCGGGGTCCATTGCGGTCAGGTAGTCCTTGCCCTGGCGCGGCACTTCGAGGCCCGCCTCCCGCAGCGCGGAGACGACATCGTGGCGGTTGCTCACCATGCCGTGCTCGACGCGCTGGATCAGGTAGTCCCGGATCAGGTCGCGTGGGGAGGCTTCGAGCCGGAGCCCGGTTCGCAGCTGCGCCGCTTGGATGTAGGCGCGGTGTCCGGGCTGCTGCACTCTGGCTCTGGCCGGATCGTCGGGACGGCCCCAGCCGTGTTCGTGGTTGAAGGCGTCCCGGAGCGGATCGAACGTCCGCTGCCAGCCCGGAGGGGCAATGTTCAGGCTTCGACCGGTCTCCAAGTCGCACCGCGCGGCGAGGACATGGACATGGGCACCGCCGCCCTCCTCGCGGTGCAGCACCGCCGCCCACGCGTAGCGGTCGGTCTCCAGCCCCGCCCAAGCCGTCTTCTCGAAGTCTTCGAGGACGCGCTCGATCTGCTCGTCGGTGGGATGGTCGTCCGGTGCCCAGGCGATCACGCCGGACGTGTACTTGTGCTCGAACTCCAGAGAGTCGGACACCGCGGCGACCATGTCGGGGTTGCCCCGCAGCACCTCGACGCCCTCGCGCGGCTTCCCGGCTGCGTCCTGCTCCCCGAGGAGGTACTTGGCCGCGGCCCGTGCCGACCCGGTCCCGTGCGCGAGGAACTTAAGGTGCATCGCGATCCGGGTTCTCGAAGCGGGCCAGCGCCGTAAGCGCCCGTTCGATGGCGACGAGGCGGGCGAGGACCTCGACGGCCTCGGCCGCCCCCTTATGGGTATTCGCCCACCGCGCGATCTGGTTCAGGTTGTTCCCGATGCGCGCCGCCTCCCGGGTGCGCTCGCGCTCGACCTCCGCGTGCGGCACGGTCCAGGTGCGCGCCCGGTCGAGCGAACGGCGCACCAGATCCGACAGCGTCAAGCCTGCGGAGCGCGCCTTGGCGTGCCACTCGGCACGCTCCGCGTCGCTGGCGCGGACCTTCACCCAAACGGGGCGTCCGGCGCTCACGGCACGCCGTTTCCGTTGCGGGGGTCACAGGGGGCGCAGCCCCCCGCCAGCCCCTCCGGGAGACACACGGAGTGTGGCCACGGAGGGTAGGCTGGCTTCGCTACATAAGCCGCTACCGATCCGCCCTTGGGAGCGGCGTCCGGGACACGGCGGCCGCCGTCGTCGCAGCGGTGCCGGGGCACCTCCGCGAGCACTCCGGGGAACCCGTTCAGACGGACCTCGCGAGGCGCGGCTGGCGGTGGGACGGAGACCGGCGATGCCGGGCCGTCCATGCACTCTGGAAGCCGGAGCGGCGAACGATCTCGCCAGCGCCCATGTCGCTGAGCACTGGCACCGGTTCCGCATTGGGGTGGATCAAGCTGACTACTTGCGACTCCTCCGGTGTTTCGACTCGTTCGCTCGGGCCGTCCCTCACGCTTCGGTGACCCGAAGGGCCGCGCATTACGGATTCCATCAGCAGTTGGTTTCAATCCAGCCATCGGGCACTGAAGCTGCCGACGCTGATCCGCGCCGATATCGAGGGCCGGATCGCAAGTTTCATGGACCCCGAAGTCCGCCGGGGACGTGAGGCCGCGTCCCCGAGAAACACGGTTCATCCGCGTGTCGAACAACTGCTTCGGTGTGTCCATGACTCGAACGCTGAACGGCCGCCCGCCAGCGAGTCAACCCGCCCGAAAGCGCCCTTTGTCCAATAGCGTTCAAGGATGTTCAATGACGTAAAGCAGCCGGAGGAGGCCGTCGCCAACGGGCCGGGAAAACACCCCCTCCGGCACTTGGCGAGCCTCCCCGCACGGCACTTCCCAAAGAGCGGTCGTTCCGAAGGGTTTCGCGAACGGCGGTTGCATGCCCGAGAAGTTGGTCGGCCTACAGCTCTTCCGCGCTCGGTCGCCGTTCGGCGCTCACCTCCACTCCTCGTCGGGGAGGTGGGCGCGGTTCAATTCGTCGGCGCGCTGAGGCCAGTCAGGCATCGCTCGGTCCATGATCTCCCGGAAGCGCTCGTTGTGGCTCGGCTCGACGAGGTGGACCATCTCGTGAACCACGACGTACTCGATGCAGGATAGCGGCTTCTTGGCCAGTTCGGAGTTCAGCCAGATGCGGCGGGCCGCGGGGTTGCAGGTTCCCCAGCGTGTCTTCATGCGGCGAACGCGCCACTCGGCCACCCGTACGCCGATCCTCGGCTCCCACTTGGCGGCCCATGCAGGGAAGCGCTCGCGGAGGCCAGCCCGATACCAAGCGTACAGCATCGCCTCCCGGGCGTCGCGACCGGTCGCGGAGCGAACCCGCATTTCCATCCAGGCATTGCCCCTCAGGCGGATGCCGGTGGGGCCGGACGATTCGATCACGTCCAGCCGGTAGCGCCGCCCCTCGAAGTAGTGGCTCTCGCCTGACACGAACTCGCGGCGGGACTGGCGCTCCTGCTTCAGGAACCCGTCGCGCTTCCGCCGAATCCACGCCAGCCGCGAAATCACCGCCAGCCGCACGGCCTCGTCGTCGAGGCGCAGCGGGGCGGCAACGCGCACACGTCCCTCCGGCGGGTAGACGCCCAGATGCAGGTGCTTGATGTCCTTGCGGACGACCTCGACGGAGATGCCGCCAACCTCCAGCAGGGAAGCCGAGACCGATCCGGCGGATCCGTCGGCGGATGCCCGGACGCGCGATTCAGTACTCACTCTGTCCCTTCACGATGTCGAAGATCGCGGCCGCGCTGGCCCGGTAGGCTCCGAGCGCCTCGTGGATCGCTTTCCTGATGTACGTTTCCTTGATCGGGTTGTCGCGCCAAGCGTCCCTCCGAGCCTTCCGAACAGCCCGGTCGACGGCCAGCGCGACGGACTCTCTCGGGTCGCCCTCCGGTTCGGGCATCGGCAGCGGCGGTGCCTCGGGGAGATTGTCGTAGATCGCGCGCAAGGCCGCGGTATTGATGGTCGCCGGCCGCGCCCCGCCGTCCTCGCCGCGTCTTACCTTGGCGGCCAGCGCGGTCACGCGCTTCAGGTAGTCCTCGTAGGCGATCGCCTCATCGCGCCGTTGCCGGATCAACTCGTCGAGCAGGCTGGACATCCGTTCGTAGTACTTCGGATTGACGGACATCTCGTCCACGATCAGGCGGCGGACGTTGTTCTCGATGGTCTCGGCGACGGAGCGCCGGTTCCCCCGGATCCCATCGGGCAGCGAGCCGACGGCGTCCTCGGGGCGTTCGACGAGCAGATCGACGAGCGTCATGTCGTCGAACTTGGACAGAACCTTGGAATCGTCGGCCCTGATGTAGGCGTCCAGAAGATGCCGCATCGCGGGCTCGAACATCTTCAGGTCCACGAAGTCGCCGCTGTTCAGCTTGATTTCCTGGCGGACCTTCTCGTAGTGGTCCACTTCGTCCCGGGTGGCCCTCCGTTCGGCGTCCGTGTAGCCCGCCGCGAGCATCTCGTTGGCCAAGTCCGCGTAGGCACGAAGGAACGCGGCCACGAGCCGGTAAAGGGTGAGACGCTTGCGTTCGTTGGCCGCCAGCTGGCGGGCCGCCTCCTCGCCGCCGCCCGTGCCGTCCTGACAGAAGTAGCGCAGGTACGCGGCGGTGTCGCGGGGCGGATCGACCCCTTCGCAGAGCGCGCGGACGGCCTCGCGGGCCTCCTCCAGCCGCTTCCGTCCCCGCTCCAGACGATCCGTCAGCAGCCCTTCCACGTCCTCGCGGTCGTAGCCCTCGAAGGCTTCGCCCGTGTAGTTCCGGATCGCGCCCTCCAGCGAACGGAACAGATCCTTGTAGTCGATGACGTGGCCGTACTCCTTGTCCTCGCCATCAAGGCGGTTGACCCGGCAGATCGCCTGAAACAGGCCATGGTCCTGCATCTTCTTGTCGATGTAGAGGTACGTCGCGGGCGGGGCGTCGAACCCGGTCAGCAGCTTGTCCACGACGATCAGGAGCTTCATCCGCGCCGGGTCCTTCACGAACCGCTTCTTGACGTCCTTCTCGAACTGCTCGGCCTTGTGCATGGCCGTGTCTTCGGGCTCGCCGAAGTGGTCCGCGAGCATGCGCCGGTAGACCTCGTACTTGAGCAGCTTCTCGGTCGGACCCTCCCCGGTCTCCTCGCCCGCGATGTCCCTCGCGGCCGGCTGGTACGACGTGACGATCGCGCACCTGCCCTTCAGGTGGGTCTCGCTGAAACGCTGGAAGAAGCGGCAGGCCGCGTAGATGCTGTCGGACACGAGCATGGCGTTGCCCCGCCCGCTCTTGAGCCGGTCGCGCGTCTCCATGTCCAAGAGGATGTCGTCCACGATCTGGTCGATCCGCTCGCGCGAACTCGTGACCTTCCTCATGGTGCCCCAACGCTGGCGCAACTGCGCCTTGGCGAGATCGCTGAGCCCCTGGGTCTTCAGGTCGAACCACTGGTCGATTTTCGCCTCGGAGGTCAGGTGCTGGTCGATGTCGCGTGCCTCGTAGCGCAGGTCGAGCACCACCTTGTCGCGGATCGCCTCGTCGTACTTGTAGGTGTGGATGTAGGGGCCGAAGGTCTCGATGCTGCGCCGCTTGTCGGACTTGAGCAGCGGCGTGCCGGTGAAGCCGATCAGGGTGGCCTCCGGCAGCAGCTTCTTCATCGCATCGTGGAGCTTGCCCGACTGCGTGCGGTGGCACTCGTCCACGAATACGTAGATGTCTCCGGCGGGCCGGGAACCGCCGTAGATGTGGGCGCGAAGGTCGCTCACGTAGCGGTCGATGTCGCCCTCCTCCGAACCGCCGAACTTGTGGACGAGCGAACAGATGAGCGACAGGGCGGGATCGCGGAGCGCCTCGGCCAAGTCCGCGCCGCTTTTCGTGCGGTGGATCTCCTCGTCCACGCCAACAAAGACCTGCTCGATCTGGTCGTCGAGTTCCGTGCGGTCGGTGACGACGAGCACGCGGCCACCGGTAACGTTCTCGCGGATCCACTTCGCAAGCCACACCATCGTCAGGCTCTTCCCGCTGCCCTGGGTGTGCCAGATGATCCCGCCGTCGCGCCGCTTCACATGGGACTGCGCCGCCTTCACGCCGAAATACTGGTTGTGGCGGCAGATCTTCTTGGCGCCCGCGTCGAACACCACGAAGTCGTGGATCAGTTCGAGGAGGCGGCCCGGTGCGCAGAGGTCGGCGAGTTCCTGGAGAAGCGACGAATCGGAGTTCGATGCGGGCGGGGATGCCCCAGCCTCCTTCCAGCGCAGCCAGTACTTCTCCGGTGTGCCGACCACGCCATATCGGAGCCCCTGCGAGTCGTTGCCCGCCATCACCAACTGCACGGTGGTGAAGAAGTGCGGGATGAAGTGCTTCTTCTGGTTGGCGAGGTTCTGGCGGATCCCCTCGGACACCGACACGGTCGAGCGCTTGAGTTCGAGGACGCCCAGCGCGATGCCGTTCACGTAGAGGACGAGATCGGGGCGCTTGGTGTTCCGGCCGCCGACCGTGACCTCCTCGGCGATGGCGAAGTCGTTGGCGGACGGATCGTTCCAGTCGATCAGATCAACGGTGGCCGTGTCCTTGCCGACCCCGGGACGCACCTTCGCGCCGTAGCGGAGAAGGGTGTAGACCTCCCGGTTGGCTTCGTAGAGGGTGCGGCTTCCGCCCAGCGCGGCGGCTTGGTCGAGCTTCGCGACGGCCTTCGCGATCAGGTTCGCCGAATGGCCGCCGCGCTTCAGGAAGCTGGCGAGGATCCGGGATTCGACGTTGCGGTTGCCGTCCCGCTCCCGCCAGTCGCCGAGGTAGCGGTAGCCGAGGCCGTCCCGGAAGAGTGCGACGACCCGCCGCTGCGTCTTGATCTCCCTTTCGCCGACGGGGGTCACGACCGGGGCGATTCGGATTCGAGGATCTCCCAGCGCCCCTTCTTGGTCGGTCCCACATGACGGATGCGGCCCGCCTTGCGGAGCTTGTCGAGATGGTACTTGACGCCTTCCGGCGTGATCCCGATGCGGGAGGCAAGGGCGGCGCGCGTCAATGTCGGATCGCTTCGCAGGAGAGAGAGGATGCGGTCGCGGGTAGGCATCGAATCTGCCTTGCCGCTGCCTTCTTGGGTAGTATCGCCGGTTTTCTGGGTAGTCTTGGCGAGTTGCTGGGTAGTATCGCGGCCTTCTTGGGTAGTCTCTCGCCGACCGCCTTGGGTTTCCTGGGAAGTCGCTCGACAGGAGCCACGCCGCTGGCCCTTGCCGCCCGACCGCCGGACTCGGGTTATGAATCCCGCGCCCGCCTCGAACTCGGGCTCCGGCAGGTTCGCCTCCGTGCAGCGCCGGATCATGTCCACCGTCCCGGTGCCCATCTTCTCGATGTAGCGAAGCAGGTACATCGACTCCGCGATCAGCGGGTTGGCGGGTAGCGACTGGTGCGCCACGCGCAGCTTCTCCACGGTGAGCGGCGGTGGCAAGCGGCCGGAGTTCATGACCTCCAGACGATCCGCGAAGAGCATGACCTGAACGCTGCTGTTGTCGGTGTAGTCCCGGTGCGCCACCGCGTTGACGATGGCCTCCGTGACGACCTCTTTCGGGATCTCGTACGCCACGGGTGCCTGCACCGTCTCCGCCCTCGTGCCAACGGCAAGGGCGATCTTGCTCATCACGAAGTCCACCGCCTGGTCCACAAGCTCGAAGACCGTGCCCTTGTACACTTGGTGGGACGGGATTGGCTTGGCGACTTCGGTTCCGTGGAAGTGCGCGCACTTGACCTCCGAAGAGATCAGGAAGCGTTGCGGGGCTCTGCCGAACAGCAGCACGGCGGCGTTCGTGAGCCGTCCCCTGTTCAGCAGGTTCAGGTGCCGGAGCAGGTCCGCGGGCGGAGTCTCCTCCGGCAGCGGGAACTGCCGCGACCTTCGTGCTACGCGGATGAATCGGTACATGCCCTCGGCGTTCAGGTCGTCAAGGGTCGCCCCCGAGCAGCGGGCCGCGTCGAACGGCCCGAAGCGCAACAGTTGCCTCGCCTCGAGGTACTGGACGAGCGCGGCGTACAGGCCCGACACCAACTCCGCCGACGTGGCGAAGCGCTTTCTCACCAGACCGGCCTGCGCCCTGCCGATCAGCGCCCGCATCTTCGGGTGCCGGTCGGATCCATCAGGTCCCTTCAGGAAGATCAGCCGGTGCTTCTCCAGTCGGGTGGCCCGGTCGAACTCGCGCTCAGTGGGCGAGATGCCGTGCGCGTCCTCGAACCCGTAGTCCGTACCGAACAGGCCGACGTAGATCTCGCACCCCTCCACTTCGTCCAGATAGACCTCGTCCGGTCGCCGGTCGGAAGCCGCAACGTCCTCGAACAGGAACACCTCGAAGAACCGGCGCATCAGCGGATCGCCGCGAAGGTAGTCGCGCAAATGCTCCCGCTCCCGCGCGAACTCGCGCTGGACGCTGCTGATGAAGATGCGGATCGGGCTCATTAGTCCGATCCGTTCTCGGCGACGGCATCCGGGATCGGAAGCCGGATGGAACCGGTGAGAAGCTGCTGCATCATGCCCTGCTTGACAGCGCGGTTCTTGCCGAGTCGGCGCTCCAGCGCGTCGATCTCCGCGTCCATGTCGGTCAGTACAGCGGCGATGGCAAGTTGCTCGGGTCGGGGTGGAAGAAGGAGCCGAATGTTGACCACATCGCGCTTGCTGATCTCCAAGAACGTGGAACCAGTGGCCAAGTCAACCATCTTCTCCTTGAGCGTGAGCAAACCGTAGTACAGGTACTCGTGGTCGACCGAGTCGCCGCAGACGAGCGACTTGAATCCTTGGTTCGTGGCGACGGGCATCGACGCGATCCGGACCTCGCCGACGGTGGCACGGCTACAGAGTAGCAGGGCACCCTTCGGCAAAAGAGTCGCGCCAGAGCCGTACAGTCCCTCCGCAGTGATGCTGCGGGCCGTGGTGACAAGGTTTCTCCCGCGTGCGGCCGTGATGTCGGTTGGAGTACACCACGGGATGTCACCATCCCAATACTCGGGCACGGTCGTGCGCGGCGTACCACCGTTTCTGATTTCAGCAAGCGCTCCAAGAGAGAAACTCGCCCACTCCCCGCTGAACCCCGGCAACCGTGTCCTGCCGGTCAGGAGTTGCTGCATCGCCGCCCGCTTGATCGCCCGCTTCTTGGCGATCAGCGCCTCCAACGACCCGATCAGGGCGTCCACATCCATGAGGACGGCGGCGATGGCCCGCTGCTC
>VYDD01000337.1:0-3684 GCA_009843625.1 Gammaproteobacteria bacterium
CCGGATCGTGCAGTAAGCCCAGGTGGCCCCGCCCCAGGAAGCTCCCCGCCGCTGGCGTCGCTGGCGGAATTACAACCGCTATCCCGGACCCATTCCCACCCCGGAGGAGTGGCGCGCCCCCGACGGTCCGGTGCGGATCGCCCTGCAGGTCGGTCACTGGCGAACGGAGGAGGCCCCCCGCGAGCTGTCGGGACTGCGGCGCAACGGGGCCAATTGGAACGGGCTGGCCGAGTGGGAGGTGAACCTCGAGATCGCACGCCACACCGGCGCCATGCTGGAGGAACTTGGCTACGTGGTCGACATCCTGCCCGCCGTGGTGCCCCCCGACTACCGCGCCCACCTCTTCATCGCCATCCATGCCGACGCGAGCAACGACCCCGGCACGACCGGCTACCGGGTGGCGGCCCCGGGCCGCGATGCCACCGGCCGCGCCTCCGACTTCGTCGACCTGCTCAACCGCAAATACGGCGAGGTGACCGGCATCAGGCGCCTCCCGACCGTGACCCGGCGCATGCGCAACTACTATGCCTTCAACTTCCGCCGCTACGAACACGCCCTGCATCCCATGACCATCGCGGTGATCATCGAAACCGGCTTCCTCACCAGCGCCGCCGACCGCGAAGTCATCGTGTCGCAGCCCGACCTGGTCGCACGCGGGATCGTCGAGGGCATCATCGCGTTCCCCATCACGCCCCCGCCCGGACGGGCGGCGGGGTCGCCCTGATCCGCCATCCCTCCAATCCAGCGCCGAGACACCCATGGAACTCAACAATGCCGTCGCGCTGATCACCGGCGGGTCCGAGGGGATCGGCCGTGCCATCGCCGAGGCGCTGATCGCGGAGGGCGCGATCGTTACCATTACCGGTCGCCGGAAAGACTTCCTGCAGCTGACCGCCGAGGAAACCGGGGCGCACTGGATCGCGGGCGACGTCAGCGTCGAGGCGGACGCCGTGCACACCGTGAGCGAGGTGATCAGGAAGCACGGCCACCTCGACATCCTCGTCAACAACGCCGGCTTCGGCCTCTTCAAGCCGCTGGTGGACATGACCCTCGAGGAGCTCGAAAGAGTCTATCGGACCAACGTCTTCGGGGCCTTCCTGATGGCGCGCGAGGCCGCCCGTCACTTCATCGATCGGGGAAGCGGCGAACTGATCAACATCGCTTCGACTTCGGGGCTCCGGGGGAGCGGCGGCCGCACCGCCTACGCCTCCTCCAAGTTCGCGCTGCGCGGCATGACCGAATGCTGGCGCGATGAACTCCGCCGCCACGACATCCGGGTCACGCTGGTGAATCCGAGCGAGGTCATGACCAACTTCGCCGCCAAGGCAGGCGTCGAGCGCGCGCGCTCCGACAAGAAGCTCACGCCCAGGGAGATCGCCAGCGCGGTGGTGGGCGCGCTCAAGGTGGATTCCCGCGGCTTCGTGCCCGAACTGGCGGTGTTCGCGACGAATCCGTTCTGAGCGTCTTGACGGGAATCTGCCCCAACTGCGGGTCCGGTCGTCCGGACCGCTTCTGCAGCCACTGCGGCCAGAACGACCGCGACTACATGCGCGGCCTCTGGTCGGTGGCGTACGAGTTCTTCCGCGAGATGTTCGAGCTGGATTCGAGGCTCTTCCGCACCCTCAAGTCCCTGCTCTTCAAGCCCGGACACCTTTCGAGCGAGTTCTCCCGCAATCGCCGCGCCGCCTACATGTCGCCGGTCCGGCTCTACCTCTTCATCAGCTTCGTGTTCTTCCTGGTGCTGTCGATTTCAGCGGGGGGATGGCTGCGGAATCTGGATCTCTCGGATGCGGATGTGCAGATGAGCGGCGACGACGACCCCGCCGCAGCGGACAGCGCCCTCGCGGTGACGGACAGCGTGCTGGCGGCGGTCGACAGCGCGCTCGCCGATCGCGGGCTTCCGGCCGGACTCGGGCTGGGTGCGCTTGTGGACAGCGTGTTCGCGGATAGCACGCTGACGGCGGACACAATAGCGGACAGTGCGGTTGGCCAGGCGATCGATCCCGTCCAACTCGAGGCTCTCAAGGCCCGCCTGCTGCCCGAACACGCGCGCAAGGTCGACGACATCATGGGCCGACCCGGCGATCCGGCCGCGAAGCAGGTGGTCCGCGGCCTCGCCGGATCAGCGGATCCGGACGAGAGCGCCAGCGGCGTGCCCGGATGGCTCATCCGCTACGGGCGGGGCCTCCTGATCGACCTCTTTCACGACCCCCGGGCCTTCCTGCAGGAGGCTATCGGCAACCTGCCCATCGCGATGTTCTTCCTGCTCCCGGTGTTCGCCATGATCCTCGGGGTCTGCTACCTCCGCCGGAAGAGGTTCTTCGTCGAGCACCTGGTGTTCGGCATGCACATCCACACCTTCGTGTTCCTGATGCTGGCCGTCGCGCTGCTCGTGCCCGGCGAAGGCGCCGGCAACTGGGTGCAGCTTTTCCTGGTCGTCGTTTCCCCGCTCTATGTCCTGATCGCCATGCGCAGGTTCTACGGCGAGGGATGGGGCCGGACGCTGGTGAAGGGGTTCGTGGTGTGGAACCTGTACTCGTTCGTGCTCTTCCCGGGCCTCGCGCTGGCGCTCTTCATCAGAACCTGACGTCGCGCCTCCCGCGATAGTATCATCACCGCACTCGCCCGAAGCGCACGTCGCGCGTCCTCCCGTTCGACAGATAGAACCCGATCACCTGGCCGTTGCGGTCGCGCTCGAAGCGGAAGGTGAAGCCGCCGCCCGAGAAGGTGTCCGGCCGGCCCGGCTCGAGCGTCGCGTCGTCAAGGCGGCGCTGCTTCATGACCAGGGCGCCGTCCTCCACCACGATCTCGAAGAACGTCTCGATCTCGTCGCTGAAGTAGCGACCCTCGAAGTCGGCCAGCGCCTCGGGGTCGTTGGCCTCCTCCGCGCCGGGCACGCGCGTCCCCGGATGCAGGCCGTTCTGGTCCAGCGTCATGCGGCTCACGCTGCCGTCCTCGCTTCGGTGGAAGACGATGGTCGCGGACACGCGCTCGATGGCGAACGTGGTGTCGGAGGTCGGCACCATCGCGAGCCGGGGCTGTCCGGTGGGTTCCGCGTAGAAGGTGTCGTCTTCGCGGGTGAAGGTGAGGATGAAGGCGGGTGTCTCGTCGAGCGCGTAGCGGCCGGCGAAGTCGTCGAAATCCTCGGGGTCGTAGTCGGCGGGATCGAAGGCGCCCTCATCCGCTTCCTCCGCCACGGCATCCTCCGGCTCCATCGCGTCCGCGAAGAACGCTTCGGCCAGCTCGTACGCGACCGCGCTGTTGAAGCCCGCATGGTTGCTCTGGGTGGTGATGCCGGCGTTGATCTCCGGGTAGTAGGCCAGCATCGAGCGGTGCGCTACGTCGGCGCCTCCGTGCGACACCCGCCTGAGGCCGCGCTGCCCGTCGACCGAGAGACCGTAGCCGTAGCCCGTCTCTTCGCCGTCGGAGAGGACGTAGGACGTCATCATTTCCTTGAAGATCTCCGCGCTGCCGATCCGCGGATTCGCGTAGTTCTCCACCCAGGTCTGCAGATCGTCCAGCGTGGAGTACATGCCGCCGGCTCCCGCCGCGCCACCCAGGTCGCCGATCTGCAGGAAGCCGTCGGGCCCGGGCGTGTAGCCCTCCGACATCTCCGAGACGATGTGGATGGGTGAGGGACGGACCAGCGTGCGGGTCATCCCCAACGGCTCGAAGACGTTGTCG
>VYDD01000337.1:3694-8743 GCA_009843625.1 Gammaproteobacteria bacterium
GCATGAAGGTGGGGAAGTCCTGGCGCGAGGTGCGCTCGACGATGACCGCGGCCAGTCCGAAGGCGGTGTTGTTGTAGTTCCACTCGGCGCCGGGCTCGTTCTGGAGCGCGGGCTGGCGCTGAACGATGTCGATGATCTCGGAACGGTCGATCCAGTCGCCTCGGTCGAGGCGCCGCCCGGTCATGCGCGTCAGGTTCAGGAACTCGCGCAGTCCGGAGGTATGCGTGATGAGATGGCGCACGGTGACGGTGTGATCGAACTCGGGCAGCTCCGGGATGTGCTTGCGGATGTCGTCGTCCAGCGAGAGCAGTCCGCGCTCGGCCTGCAGCATGATGGCGAAGGCGGTGAACTGCTTGGAGGTCGAGCCGATGTTGGTGCGTGTATCGGTGGCGAAGGGGATGCCGTAGCCGAGGTTGGCCATGCCGTAGGCCCTGGAGAAGAGCGTCTCGCCGTCGCGCCAGACCTGAACGGCCGCGCCCGGCGAGTCCTCGCCGTCGTAGCGGGACATGAGCTGGTCGGTGAGCTTCTCCGGGTCGATTTCGAGCGGCTCGAGGCGAAGCAGGGTGATGGTGTAGTCGCCGGACTCGCCTTCCGCAGGGGTCAGCTCGACCGTGTACGCGCCGGCTTCGGGCGGACGCACGGCGAAGCGCTCCGCGCCGCGGCCAGGTCCGGAAGAGTTCCCCCAAGGCGTCTCTCCGTCCGATCCGAGCACCCGCACGTCGATGTCCGCGGAAACCTGATCGACCTCGCCGAGCACGAAGTAGTCTTCCCCGGCCTCAAAGGTGTAGCGCGCGGTGTCGCCCTCGGAGAGGGAGCCGGACAGCGTGCGGCCGACGGAGAGGGGGGTCTGGGCGGAGACGTCGCGGGGAAGCAGCGCCCCCGACGCCGTAGTCGCGAGCAGGGTGAGCGGGAGGAAGCGGGAGGGGGTCAGGATCTTTTCGGGTTGCTCACGCATGGATTCTTCTCGGAAAAAGGGGCTGACTGCAGCCGAGAACTGGCGCGCGCTGCGTCGGACTCAGCGGCGGAGGGTGATCGGCGTGGGGACGCCGCCGTGACGTATCGATGTCGTCACGCCCCCGCGATCGCCGCAACGACCTCCTCATGGGTCGCGTGGCGGCCGGTAGCGGCCTTGGAATATACAAGCCGGCCGTCGGCGACGACCTCGAAACGCCCCCCGGCGGAGGGGATCAGTTCGATGTCGACGCCGTCGAATCGCTTCCTGAGCGTGGCCGCCAAACTGACGGCTTTGGGCTTGTAGTTTCAGGCGGTGCAGTATTCGATGGATACGCGCATCGGGCGCCTCCCTGTTGTCCTGGTGAGTTGCAGGTCGCGACGAGCAATGTCTTCATCACGTACTCTATGTCGGTCGTGTTGTGCACGTCGTCAAGGGGGTTGGCAACGTCACCCCAACCGATCCTCCGTGAGATCCCGCCAGATCACATAGGGTGTTCGGCAGACAAGGCTGGATGAAGTCGTGGGCCAACCGTCCTCTGCTCATTGCGTGCGGATACCTTCAGACCTTAAGCTCCGTACCGCTTCAGATGCGCAGCACATCCTGTTTGATTGGGAGCTACTACCCTTCTCGGTGCGACAGATGATCCCGTGCCCCGATTCCAGGGTCGCAAGCCTGCGGTCGTCCACGTGGGAGAGCTGTCGGCTATTCCTCATCCCACTGCTTGTGCTCACTCTGTCCTGCGGAGATCAGAGTTCGACAGAGTTGGTGCCGCAGACGCCTGCGCAGCTTTCGGTTGTGCCTCCTTCGGCAAGGCTCGCCGCAGTCGGTGAGACGGTTCAGTTGACGGCCACCGTGGTGGACCAGAACGGCCAAACGATGACGGGCGTTGCCCTCAATTGGGCGAGCAGCGACGCGTCGGTCGCGACCGTCGACGCGGCGGGGGTGGTGACCGCCGTGTGGAACGGAAGCGCAAGCATAGCAGTGGCCGTTGCGGGCGGCGGACCCTCCGCAAGTGTGGCTGTCACGATCGCGCAGCAGGTTGCCGAGATCGGGCTGTCTCCGACGCCGAGGGTGTTTCGGGCGCTTGCCGATACGTTGCGCCTCTCGGCAGAGGGTTTGGATTCCAACGGCAATCCGGTTGCCGATGCGGATTTCGACTGGTCGTCCACGGATGCTTCGGTTGTCACCGTAGATGGCACTGGCCTGGTAACGGCGGTGAGCAACGGAACGGCTAGCATCAGCGTTGCGTCTCCGCCCACGACCGCGAGTTGGGAGGCGGTGGTGGAGCAGGAGGCATCGGAGATCGTCGTATCGCCATCCGCGCACACGTTCTGGCTACCTGGTGAAGACTCGCTGAGGTTGTCGGCGCGAGCAACCGACGCCAACAACAACGCGATGCCGGGCGCCGAATTCACCTGGTCGTCCAGCGACGAGTCGGTGGCCACGGTGACCAACAGCGGGCTGGTAACCGCTATCGAGGAGGGATCGGCCGAGATCACGGCGGCATCTGGCTCTGCGGTGGCGAGCGCCACGATGGCCGTAAGGAAGATACCACCCGAGAGGGATGTCCTTGTTGCGTTGTACAACGCCACCGATGGACCGCACTGGTACAACAGCTCAGGTTGGCTGGAAGACAACGAAATCGGGGCATGGCATGGCGTTGAGACCAACGATTCGGGCCAGGTCACCGCCATCGGTCTCGTGCGCAACAACCTGGCAGGCGTGATTCCGCAGGACCTGGGACGACTCACCAACCTCGAATCCTTGAGCCTTCGCCATAACGACCTGTCCGGGTCGATTCCGGCAGAACTCGGGGACCTCGCCGAGCTCGATTCGCTCGATCTTTCGTTCAACCAACTGACTGGCGAACTCCCGCCGGGGCTCGCGAATGCCGGGCGTCTCCGGTGGCTGGCCATTGGCTACAACGAGCTGACCGGCCAGATCCCCCCCGAACTCGGCAGCCTGGGCCGCCTGGAACGGCTCTGGCTCAACTTCAACAGATTGTCCGGTCCGGTCCCGGCGGAGTTGGGGAACCTGGGAACTCAGTTCGAGGTGTTCGACGTTCGACATAACCGGGACTTGTCGGGACCGCTACCCCTTCAGCTGATGAGACTGACAGGGCTCCGCCGGTTCGAGTGGGACAACACCGGATTGTGCTCACCTGACGACCCCACGTTTCAGACGTGGCTGCGCGGAATTGACCAGCGATACGGAGGCAGGCCGGTCTGCCAGGCGGCGGCAGGAGGTGGCTGAGGCTCAACGCCTTACTGTGCAGACACCAACACTAACTGCCCCCGCTTGAGGTATACTCGATCTCCGTCACCAGGAATTCTTCGAAGAAGTCCAGCATGTCGTGGAGTTTCTCGATCGTATTGTCGCGCCCATATACATAATATCCTTCGCCTGGATAGGCCTTATATCGCACGATCTTATAGTGCTGATCGAGTTTGCGCGCGAAGTCGAGGGCTGCGGGAGCCCCGCCTTCCTCGAGGCGCCAGTCGGCCGCAATACCCTCGCCCTGAATGACGAAGGTGGGCGTCGTCACCTGATGGGCTTTGAATATCGCGGAACTGTTGAGATAGACGTCGCGATTCTCCGGATACGGGCCCAGCTCGTACTCGACCAGCTTGATGTGCTGGAGCTCATGGACCTCGGTGTGGAAGTCGGTCATGTCGCCGTAGCCGGAGAGCGAGATCGCGGCCTGGAAGACGTCCGGGGCGAAGGCCACCGCGGCCATGGTCATGATGCCGCCGTAGCTGGTCCCGGTAACGGCGATCTTGTCGGGGTCGACGTATGGCAGGGTCTTGAGTTAGGCGACGCCTGCCAGCACGTCTTCCAGGTCGCAGTGGCCCCAGCATTCGTTGTTGAGATCCTCGAACTCGAGGCCGTAGCCGGAGCTGCCGCGGATGTTGGGCATCAGCACGACGTAGCCGCGCTGGGCGAAGAAGTGGACCTGCTGGTGGCGGCGGAACTGGTCGTCGAACTGGGAGGTTGGGCCGCCGTGGATCCACAGCACGCCGGGGAAGCGCTCGCCCGGCGCGGCGTCCGGGGGCCGGTGCAGGTAGGCCTCGATGGTGAGCCCGTCGGTGCTCGGGTAGCGCACCTTCCCGGGCATGTGCAACTCCTCCGCGGCGCCCGCGGGGATTTCGCTGTGCAGGAGCTGCTTCTCGCCCGAGGCCACATCGATGACGAAGAGCTCGGCGGGACGCACCGGGGTCTCGAAGGTGTAACTGATGCGGTCGCCGTCAGGAGACCATTCTGGGCGGAGCGCCGCGCCCACGTCCGGGTCCACCAGGACCCTGGGCTCGCCGCCGTCGGCCGACACCACGCGTAGCGAATGGGTGCCGTCACGGTTCTCCGTGTAGCTGATCCAGCGGCTGTCGGGCGACCAGCGGGCATCGCTCTGGTCGTAGTCGGACGCCGCGATGGGGCGCGGATCGCCGCCGGCGCGGGGCACGACCCAGAAGTTCAGCCAGCCGCTCCGTTGGGAACGGAAGAGGATGGTCTCACCGTCGGGGGAAACCTGCGCGGCCCCGAACGCCCTGCCCGCGCGGTAGTCGAAGAAGCCGGTGTCGCGCACGACAACGCGCTGGTTGTTCCCGTCGGGGTCGATCTCGATCACGTCGTGGTCGACCCAGCGGTCGACCATGCGCACGTAGAGCAGCCGGTCGCCGTCCGGGGTCCAGCTGGGGTAGCCCTCGTAAAGAGGGTCGCCGGTCAGGCGGCGCACCTTCCCCTCCGGCACCGATACCGTCCAGATGTCCATGTTGCCGAAGCGGTCGCCGGAGAAGGCGATCCACCGGCTGTCCGGCGACCACGCCAGTCCGTTGGCGCGCGCGGCCAGCCTGGTGAGCTGCACGTCGGTGGTGACCCGCATGCCGTTGCCTTCCTCGGCGGACCAGAGCCAGATCTCCGGCGCACCGCTCTTGTCGGAGGTGTAGGCGATCCAGCGGCCGTCGGGTGACCACACCGGCTGAGGGGCGCCGAGCGAGCCCACCCCGCTCAGGCTGAGGTCGTCGGAGAGCGCGCGGAAGGCGCCGTCCTCCGTGGCGACCGCCCCCAGCCCGCCCCCCGACACGAAGGTGATCATCGAC
>VYDD01000378.1 GCA_009843625.1 Gammaproteobacteria bacterium
TCAGCGGGACGACGGGGACGGGGAGAGGGACGGGGGAGCACGGGACGGGGGAGAATGGTCACGCAAAGTATGAAGCACTGGCGGCGCTTCTCCGCGCACGCCATCGCCGCGCTCGCCATCGCGGGCACCCTTTCGGCGCAGCAGCCGCTCACGATGGACGAGGCGATCGCGAGATCGCTGCAGGTACACCCGTCAATGGCGCAGGCGCGCGCCGGTCTGGACAACGCTGGTGTGTCGCACCGGGCCGCCTGGGGCGGCTTTCTTCCGACGCTGAGCCTGAGTTCCGGCGCGTCGACCAACAGCAGCCAGCGGTTCGACCAGGCCACCCAGCGCACCGTTGTGGGCGCGAGCCAGAGCTATAACGCGGGCCTCTCGCTGTCGTACAACCTCTTCAACGGTGGCCAGCGCTTCGCCAACATGGATCGGGCGAGGGCGGACATAGCCGCCGCCGAGGCGGACATGGAGAACCAGCGCTTCGGCGTAATCCTGCAGACCAAGGATCTGTACTTCGCCGCGTTGCGCCAGGCGGACCTGCTGGAAGTGGCGCAGGCGAGCGTGGAACGGGCCGAGGAGAGCCTGGCCAACACGCGCCGCCGCGCCGAGCTCGGCTCGGGAACGCGCTCCGACACGCTTCGGGCCCGCCTCGAAGTGGCGAACGCCATGCAGGCGGTGCTTCAGGCGCAGGCCGCCACCCGCGCGGCGCGTTTCGCTCTGGGACGTCAGGTGGGGTTGTCCGAGCCCGTCATGCCCGAACTTCCGGACGGTCTCGACCCGAGTCCCCTCGCTCTGAGCGAGCAGGAGATGTTCCTCCTCGCCGAAGAGCGCTCGCCGGCCGTACGCAGCGCCCGTGCGGCCGCGCGAGCCGCCTCCGCAGCCGCCGGTTCCTCCCGGGCCTCGCGGTTTCCGTCGCTCCGCGTCTCGTCCGGCTACAGCTGGGCAAACAGGGAAGTCGCCTTCGACGGCGGGACGACTTCGTGGAATGTTCGCCTCTCCGGCAGCTACAACGTGTTCGACGGCTTCAACCGCGACCAGAGCATCGCGCGCGCCGAGAATCAGGAACGCGTCGCCTTCGTACAGGAGGAGGATGCCAGACTTCTGGTCCGCGCGCAGGTGGATGGAGCGGTGTTCGCGCTGAGGACCTCCGAGCAGGCCATCGCCATCGCCATCGAGGCGAGGGATGTGGCGGAGGAGGACCTCCGGGTCGTGCAGCAGCGCTTCGATCTCTCCGTTGCGACCATCCTCGACCTGATCACGAGTCAGATCGCCCTCGTGCAGGCGGAATCCGGTCTGGTTACGGCGCGATACGACTACGCGGTCGCGCGTGCGCAACTGGAGGCGATTCTGGGGAGCGAACTGTGAGCCGACCTGTTATCCAAACGTCCGGACTGACCAAGCACTACGTCCTGGGAGCGGAGACCATCCGCGCCCTTCGCCGCGTCGACCTCGAGATCAACCGGGGCGAGTTCGTCGCCATCATGGGACCCTCGGGCAGCGGCAAATCCACCTTCATGAACCTGATCGGCTGCCTGGACACACCGACCCGGGGGCAGTACTGGCTGAACGAGCAGCTCGTGAGCGACCTGAGCGACGATCAGCTCGCCCACGTCCGCAACCGCGAGATCGGGTTCGTGTTCCAGACCTTCAACCTGCTGCCGCGCGCCACGGCCCTGCACAACGTGGAACTGCCGCTCATCTACGCCGGCGTGTCCGCCCGCGAGCGGCGCCAGCGGGCCCGCGAGGCACTGGAGACGGTGGGCCTGGGGTTGCGCATGGACCACCGCCCGCCGGAGCTCTCCGGCGGCCAGCGGCAGCGCGTGGCGGTCGCGCGCGCTCTCGTCAACGGGCCCGCCATCCTGCTGGCCGACGAGCCCACGGGCAACCTGGACTCCACCACCAGCGAGGAGATCATGTCGGTCTTCGTGGACCTCCACCGGCAGGGGCAGACCATCCTCGTGGTCACGCACGAGCACGACATCGCGCAGTACGCGCAGCGCCAGATTCATCTGCTCGACGGCCTGGTCGCGCGCGACTTCCTGAACGAGCCGATGGTGGCGGCGACTGTTTGAGCAATGACACCTCAGCCTGCGAAGCAGGATTCTCTGGAGAGGAAATGAACGTGAGCACCAAGGCACTGACGAACGGAGGCGTAAGGCTTCTCGCACTGCTGGCTGTGGCGGCCTGCAACGGCGCCGACACGGTGGAAGAAGCGCCCGGCCTCACGACGATGCCGGCCCTGCGCGACGACCTGCGCCTGGTGGCCGAAGCGACCGGCCTGATGGAGCCCGTGCGCACCGTGGAGGTCAAGTCCAAGGCCTCGGGTGAGATTCTGCGCCTGCATGTGGACACCGGGGACGAGCTCGAGCCGGGTGCGCTGCTCGCGGAGATCGATCCGCGCGACGTGCGCAACGACTTCAACCAGACGGAAGCCGACCTGAACGTGGCGCGGGCGCGGGTGGAGATTTCAACCGCCCAGCTGGAGCGCTCCCGCCTGCTCCTCGAATCCGGCGTGATCACCGAGCAGGAACACGAGTCGGCCAACCTGGACTTCGCGAACGCGCAGGCAAACCTGGTCAAGGCCACCACGAGCATGGAACTGGCCGAGCTTCGCCTGAGCGACGTGACCATTCGCGCGCCCATGGCCGGCACCATCATCCAGAAGAACGTCGAGGAGGGGCAGGTCATCCAGTCCGCGTCGCAGAACGTATCCGGCGGCACGACCCTCTTCATGATGGCGAACCTGGCCGAGATGCAGGTGCGCACACTGGTGGACGAGACCGATGTCGGGCAGATCTCGGCCGACCTGACCGCAACGGTGACGGTGGAAGCATTCCCGGGGCGCACCTTCGCGGGAATCGTCGACAAGATCGAACCGCAGGCCGAGGTCCAGCAGAACGTGACCATGTTCGCGGTGATCGTGATGATCGATAACCGTGGCGGCCTGCTCAAGCCCGGCATGAACGCGGAGGTGGAGATCCTCGTCGCCGAGCGGCCGAACGCCCTGCTCATCCCCAACAACGCGCTCGTCCAGTTCCAGGAGATGGCGCCGGCGGCGATGGTGCTCGGGATGGATCCGGACGCGATCGAGATGGACCGGTCCGTGTTTGCGGACCTTCGCGCCTCATTGCCGGGCAGCTCCGGCGCGCCTGGCGGGTTCATGGCGGCGCCGGATGGAGCCCCCGGGCGAATGACGGCGGGCCAGAGGCCGATGGGCGGGATGGACGGAAACGCCCGCCTGCAGGAGCTTCGCGATCAGTTGGCGAGCGGGGAAATCTCGCGCGAGCAGATGCGCGAGCAGATGATGCAGGCCCGCGCGGAGAACGGCGGCGGTCCCGAAGCGGCTGTGAACGGAGACCCTGGAGCGGGCGCTGACGCCGGTGCTGGAATGGGTGCTGGCAGGCGCTTGGGCGCCGGGGCCGGCAACGGTGCCGGAATGATGGGAATGGGCCCCGCCGCGGGCCAGGGGATGATGGATCCCACGGGCGCCGGCGTCGGCGGGTTTGCCGGCCGCCGCGAGCAGGAGGGCGCGCCCCGCCCGGCGATCACGTTCGTGATCTCCCCGGATGGCACCATCGAGCCCCGCCCCATCCTGATCGGCGTGAACGACTGGGACAACACCGAAGTGCTGGTCGGGCTCGAAGAGGGGGAAGAGGTGGCGCTCATTGGCGCGGCCCAGCTTCAGGCGCAGCAGCAGGAGTTCATCGACCGGATGCGCGAGCGGATGGGCGGCGGAAGCCCGTTCGGAGGGGGTACCCCGCGCGGCGGAAGGCGCTGACGCAGCCCGGAGATCCGAAATGCTGATCAAGGAAATCGTCGTCGTCGCCCTTCAGGCCATCAGGGTCAACGCGTTGCGCTCGTTCCTCACCACGCTGGGGATCATCATCGGCGTCGCCGCGGTGATCGCCATGGTGTCGCTGGGCGAGGGCGCGCAACAGCGCGTGGAAGAGCAGATCCAGAACATGGGCACCAACGTGCTCACCATCCGGCCCGGGCAGAGCATGTTCCGGGGCATCCGGGACGGCGGCGCGCGCGCGCGCCTCTACGACGAGGACGCGGAGGCGCTGCGCATGCAGACGGGAGGCTCGCTCCTGATCGCTCCGGAAATCGAGCAGCGCCAGCAGGTTTCCTATCTGCGCTGGAACTCGAGCAACGAGGTGCTGGGCACCTGGCCCGAGTATTTCGACGTCCAGAACATCGATCTGGATCTCGGAAGGATATTCGACGAAGGCGAAGTGCAGGGCCGCCGCCGCGTGGCCGTCGTGGGGTCGGAGATCCCCAACCAGCTGGAGACGCCAGCGGCGCTGCTGGTGGGGCGCACCGTCCAGATCCGCGGGATCCCCTTCGAGGTCATCGGCGTTCTCGAAGAGCAGGGCGAATCCAGCCCGTGGTCGCAGCCGGATGAGCGTGTCTACATCCCGCTGAGCACGGCCCAGTACCGGGTCTTCGGGGGCCGCGACCGGCTCAATTCCATCAGCGTGAAGGTCCTGGACGAAGGTTCCATGGACGCGGCCTACGCCGACATCGACCGCATCCTGCGGCGCGAGCACCGCATTCCGCCCGGTGAGGAGGCTGACTTCTCCATCCGCAATTCGGCGCAGTTGCTCGAGTCGTTCAACGAGACGCAGCAGACCTTCACCTACCTGCTCGGGGGCATCGCGGCGATCAGCCTGCTGGTGGGCGGCATCGGCATCATGAACATCATGCTGGTGAGCGTCACCGAGCGCACCCGCGAGATCGGCATCCGCAAGGCCATGGGCGCCACTCGCCTGAACATCCTGCTCCAGTTCATCATCGAGTCGCTCGTGCTGTGCACGATGGGCGGGATTCTGGGGGTGGCCGCGGGAGTCGGCAGCGCCGAACTCCTCTCGAACACCGCGGGCTGGGAAACGGCGGTGGCGCCGGCGGCCGTGGCTGTGGCGCTGCTCTTCTCAGCGGGGATCGGGCTCTTCTTCGGGATCTGGCCCGCGCGCCGGGCGGCGCTGCTCGATCCGATCGACTCGCTCAGGTACGAGTAGGGCGGGGGGCGCCAGGGGCTCCCTACTGTCGCGGCAGAATGACCACCAGGGTCGTGTCGCCGCGCACCACCTGCATCTCCGGGCGGCCCCGGCGGATCAGCCGCCCCAGCCGGATGCGGAATTCCATCAGGCTGCTCGCCGGCTCTCCGCCAATGCTCACGATCACGTCCTCGGGTGCCAGGCCGGCGCGGTGGGCGGGACTGCCCTCCACGACCTGCACGACCCGAAGCCTGCTTCCCCCAATGCCGGCCGAAGCGTCCGGTTCCACCACCTCGAGTTCGGCTCCCGCTACGAAACGGTCGCCGAGCAGGTAGGGAGACCGGAAGCGAACGCCCGGGGGCGGGCCCCCGGGGCCTCTGCGTCCGCCGAAGCCACTGCCGTCGATGGTGATGCGCCCGCGCGCGGGCGACACCCTGCGGCCTCCGCGCTCGTCCGGCCCGGTTTCGTCGACCGTAATCCGTACGCGTGCCGGGGGAGGACCGCCCGGCGGCCGGGGCCCGAAACGCTGGGAGCGCATCGCCTCACGGGCCCGCACCATCATTTCCTGTACCCGCTCCATCACCTCCGCGGCCGCTTCCAGTTCGCCGGTGGGCTCGGCCTGCTCGACCATGGCCCTGCGGACGGCCTCCATGTCGGTCCGAATTCTCGCCCAGGTCGTATCGGCCATGAGCGAGTCCACCATGCGCAGGATCTGCAGGCGCGCCGAGTCGACGCGCGCGGTGAATTCCTCCATCGTGGCCGGATCCATGGGATCGGGCCGCGTTCCGGCGACCACGCGCAGGGTGCGTTCCCGGTTTGCGCGCAGCAGGGTGAGTTCGACGGGAAGCCCGGGGCGAAGGCGCTCGCCAAGCTCGACCAGGGCTTCTGGCGAGACGTCGGCCCCATCCAGACGGACCAGGAGATCGAACGGACGCACCCCCGCCCGGTCGGCGGGACTTCCGCGGTCCACCCGCACGATCATCACGCGGGTGGAACCGTCGGGCTGCGCGCGGCCTTCGACCTGGATGCCGATCCAGCCACCCTCAGCCGCCTGGACCCGCGTCTGAGCCTCCGCGCCCGCGGCTAACAGCGAAAGCAGCAGGAGCAAGGCTCCGGAAGCGCCGAAACGGAGCATGCTAGTACCGATCGGCGGAGGCGAAGAGCGCGTTCAACGCCGCTTCGCGCTCCGCTACCGCGCTGACCAGGAACCCGTTCAGGAACGGATCGTCGGGAGCTTCCTGAACGGCCGCCTGTCCCATGGCTACCATCGCGTCGATGACCGCAAGACGACGGGGATCCATGGGTGTCTCGGCCTCGGGACCGCGGGTCAGCGCCCGATACCGCAGCATCGCGTCCCGGTAGTTCTGTTCCGCGAGATGCAGGACCTGGGCCGCCTCCTCGGGAGTTGCGGCCTCCTCGATGGAGAGTTCGGCCGGGGACACCCCGCCCGCCGTCATCTCGCCCGCTGCAACTTGTCCGCCACCTGTCTGCAGACCCCATTCCGCCGGCGCCAGCACCGCCCCGGAGAGACCTCCCGCAAGGAAGAGCACCAGCGCGGCGGCGGCCTGCATCCAGCCGCGCCTGCGGTCGATCAGGCGGATCACCGCATCAGCCGGATTGCTTCCGCGCAGGAGTCCCTCGCGTTCCAGCCGTGCCTCCAGCGCCGGCCAGTCTCCGGGCGCCGGCCGCAGGTCCGGCAGCGACCCCAGCGTCTCCGTCTGCTCGCGCAGCCGCTCCAGCTCCCGGGAGCAGTCCGGGCAGCGCGCCAGGTGCCGCCTCTCGCTCCTGAAGGGTGTCTCGTCAACCAGGCGAGCCAGAGCTTCCAGACTCAGATGCTCCATGCTTCTCGCTCCTGTTCGTGTCGGGGTTCGTGAACCGAACCCAGCCATTGTCTCATTTTCGCCCGCGCCTTGAAGAGCTGCGACTTGGATGTTCCCGCCGTCACGCCCAACATCTCACCGATGTCCTGATGCGTGTAGCCCTCCACGTCGTGAAGGATCAGCACGCGCCGCATCCCCTCCGGGAGCCGGTCCATTGCCCGTTCCAGCCGCTGCGCCAGGAGAGGGTCCCCCGGCGAGTACCGCACCGGAACGGTATCCGGGATCGGCACCTCGCGGTCCTGCCGGGTGCTCTCCCGGCGCCTCGACTGCAGCGCCGCGTTGACCGCGATGCGGTGCAGCCAGGTCGAGAACTTCGATTCGCCGCGGAACGTCGGCAATGCCCGGATGACGCGAATCCAGGTCTCCTGGGCGTAATCCTGAGCAGTGTGGTCGTCTCCCGCGATTCTGCGCACCACGGCATACACGCGGGGGCTGTAGCGGTCGTACAGCGACCGCACCGCCCGAGCGTCACCTTCGCTCGCCCTGCGGATCAGCCGGGATTCGTTCATCCCTTCATCCGTCGGTACCCGCTCGTCGCGAAGCGCGAATGTCCTCTGTGCTCGACTCATTCGGGTTGTATCCAGACCTGTTCCGGCGTCCCGAACTACGTCTGTTGGATGAGTTGCGGCGCCAGTTGGTTGCCTGTAACCTTGCGCCGCATCTTCAACAAGCCTAAAGCCCTGGAAAAGCCACGCCAATGAACGCGATTCCGTGGAAGGCGCGCGGCGCCACCCATCTGGAGTGCACCTGGACAGGCGAGATCTTCGACAGCGAGCAGCTGATGGGGCTCTCGCCCGCCGGAAGACCGCTGTTCGCCCGCTACGACCTGGACACCATCCGGCGCCACTTCCGTCCGGGCGATCTGGAGGGCCGGCGACCCGATCTCTGGCGCTACGAGGAGGTGCTGCCGGTACGGGTTCCCGAATGCCGCCTGTCCCTTGGGGAGGGCTGGACGCCGCTCACGGACGCGCCGCGGCTCGCGAGGCGCTACGGCATGCGGCGCCTCTGGGTGAAGAACGAAGGCATGAACCCCACGGGCAGCTTCAAGGACCGCGGGCTGTGCCTGGCCGTATCGCGCGCGAAGGAGTTGGGGGCGAAGGAGTTGGCGATTCCCACGGCGGGCAACGCGGGCAGTGCTGCCGCCGCCTACGGGGCCGCGGGAGGACTGCCGGTTCACATCGTCGCGCCCAACGACACCCCGGCCACCATCGTGGAGGAGATCCAGGGACTGGGCGCCGACCTGGTGCTGATGGACGGCCTCATCACCGACTGCGGCCGGGTCGTGCGCGAGGGGGCGGACTACATGGGGTGGTGGGATCTCTCCACTCTCAAGGAGCCCTACCGCGTGGAGGGCAAGAAGACGATGGGGTACGAGCTTTTCGAACAACTCGAGTTCCGGCTCCCCGACGCCGTGATCTACCCGACGGGCGGGGGCACGGGCCTCATCGGCATGTGGAAGGCGTTCGACGAGATGGAGCAGATGGGCTGGATCGGGAGCGAGCGCCCGAAGATGTTCTCGGTTCAGCCGACCGGATGCGCGCCGGTGGTGCGCGCCTGGCAGGACGGCACCGAGGCCGCCCAGTTCTGGGACGACGCCGAAACCTATGCGGCCGGGTTGCGGGTCCCGGCGGCGGTGGGCGACTTCCTCATGCTGCGCGCGATCAGGGAGTCCGGGGGTGGCGCGGTCGCGATCGAGGACGCGGCGATGGCCGAGGCGGTGCGCGCGATGGGCGAGTGCACCGGCATCTTCGCGTGCCCGGAGGGAGGGGCGGTGCTGGCGGCCATGCCGGAGTTGAAGGAGATGGGGCTGCTCGCAGATGACGACGAGACGGTGCTCT
>VYDD01000139.1:0-7826 GCA_009843625.1 Gammaproteobacteria bacterium
AGGCGGCACGGCAGTGGTCACGGGATCCTGCCACACGGTCGGCAGCGCCCTCGACGAGCTTTGCATCCAGCCGTTCCCAGCCCCTTTCCGGGTTTGACGCGTCGAGCGAAGCGCATAGATTCGCCGCCATGCCAAAAGGGAAAGCCTTCCCCAGACTTCCGGGCTTTCGGGACTTCGCCCCGGAGGCCCTGGCCGAGCGGGAGCACGTGTTCAGAAGCTGGCGCCGCACGGCGCGTCGCTACGGCTTCCAGGAATACGACGGTCCCCCGCTGGAACCGCTGGAACTCTACCGGGAAAAGAGCGGCGACGAAATCGTCGGGCAGCTGTACGCATTCGTCGACAAGGGGGGGCGTGAGGTATCGCTGCGCCCTGAAATGACGCCGTCGCTCGCGCGGATGCTCGGCGAGCGGAGCCGGGCCATGGCGAAGCCCATCCGCTGGTTTTCGATCCCGCAGCTCTTTCGCTACGAGCGACAGCAGCGGGGGCGTCTGCGGGAGCACTTCCAGTGGAACGTCGACATCCTCGGCGAGGCCGGCACGGGCGCGGACGCGGAAGTCCTGGCGGTGGCGGTCGACGCCCTGCGGGCGCTGGGTCTTGGACCGGACGACTTCCTGGCCCGGGTCTCCGATCGCCGCCTGCTGTCTGCGATTCTCGACGCGCTGGGCGTGCCGGGAGACCGGATCGCGGCAACCTATGTCCACATAGACAAGTACGAACGGGTGGGCCCGGATCTGACGCGCGCCCGGCTGCACGAATCCGCCGGGCTGGCCCCCCGGGCCGTGGATGCACTTCTGGAGATCCTGGACGGTTCCGGGCTGGACGTGGTCGAAGACCTGCTTGGCGAACGCGATGCCGTGGGCGCCAGCCTCGCCGAACTGCGCCGCTACCAGGCGGACCTGACGGCGATGGGGCTCGGTCCATTCCTTCGCTTCGACCTGCGCATCGTGCGCGGGCTGGCGTACTACACCGGCATCGTCTTCGAGCTCTTCGATCGCAGGGGCGAAATGCGCGCCATCTGCGGGGGAGGCCGCTACGACCAGCTGCTCGAGCGGGTCGGCGGCGAACCTCTTGCGGCGGTGGGATTCGGAATGGGGGATGTGGTGCTCACCGAATTGCTGCGCGATCGGGGACTGCTCCCGCGGTTGGCCCCCGCGACGGACTGGTTCATCGCCAGCGTGTCGCCGGCCCAGCGTCTGCTGGGAAGGGAAATCGCCCATGCCCTGCGGGAGGCGGGTTCCACCGTCTCCTATGCCCTGGAGCAACGTCCCGTGCGCAAGCAGCTGGCCATGGCCGCCCGCCAGAGGGCCCGCAGAGTCATACTTCTGGGGCCGGAGGAGACGGCGAGAGGGGTGGCGGTGATCCGCGACATGGCGCAAGGCAGCCAGCAGGAAGTCTCGCTGGCCGACCTGCGCCGGGGCAGGCCGACGCCATGACCTCTCTCCGGGCAGGCCGGCAACGGCCGCGGGCTCTCGTCTGGGCTGCCGCGTGCCTGTGCGCGGGGGCCTGTTCTCCCGACCGCCCACCCGACGCGAGAGAGGACGCCGCGCCCGCTCCGGCGCCCCCGGCAGCGCGTTCGTCCTTCGGCGCCGACGATGCCGAGGCGATTCCTCTCGTCCTCTTCGATGAAGTGCCGGACCCGGTGCTGGACCGCCGCCTTACCCTTCATCTGCTCGCCCAGGAGCCCGGCGGGCGCGCGGAATTCAGCCGAAGCCTGCGGGAGCTGCTGCCCGAACGGGCCGGCCGCGATTCGACCCTGGTCGCGATTCGCGCGATCGTCTACCACGCGGCGGTGCCGCCGGGAGCGAATGAAGGGGATCTGGTGCCCGTGGCCTGGGGCGAATGGATTCCTCTGGAGGGCTGGTTCGGCGCAGTCGGAACGGGGCGGGGTACCGGCCACCGGGTCTACTTCTATCACGGAACGCCCCCGGAATGGTAGCCGACGGCAACAAGGGGGTGCGCCGGGACATGGCCCGCGCCGTGCGCCGGCTCAACATCCTCGAGTACTTCATTCTGGCCGCGGCCGCGGCCCTGTCCCTGGGCGGGGGCGCGCTGGTGGCGCTGCTCCTGAACGAGTTGACGGGCGCGCCCTTCCGGATATCGTGGTTCATCTCCTCGCTTCTGCTCTTCAGCGTTCCCGGGTTCTTCGTATTTCGCCGAGAGAACAGACGCGACCCTCCCCGCGGCGCCGCGGGCCACCCCCAGGATCAGACAAATGGCTGATGACAAACGGCTGACGCCCCGGAGCGAGAGCTTCTCGGCCTGGTACAACGATGTCGTTCAGCGCGCGGAACTGGCCGACTATTCGCCGGTGCGCGGGTGCATGGTCATTCGTCCCTGGGGGTATGCGATCTGGGAACTGATGCAGAAGGGACTGGACGGCCTCTTCAAGGAAACCGGCCACGAGAACGCCTATTTCCCCCTGCTCATTCCGATGAGCTTCATCGAGCGCGAGAAGGAGCACGTCGAAGGCTTCAAGCCCGAGCTTGCGGTGGTGAGCCACGCCGGCGGCAAGGAGCTCGATGAGCCCTATGTCGTTCGTCCGACCTCCGAGACCATCATCTACTCGATGTACGCGAAGTGGGTGCAGAGCTACCGCGATCTGCCCCTGCTGCTGAACCAGTGGTGCAACGTGATGCGCTGGGAGCTGCGCACCCGGCTCTTTCTGCGGACCTCGGAATTCCTCTGGCAGGAGGGCCACACCGCACATGCGACGCGGGAAGAGGCCGAAGAGGAGGCACGGCGCATGCTCGGGGTGTACCGCCGGTTCCAGGAGGACTGGATTGCGATGCCCCCGGTCAGCGGGCTCAAGAGCGAATCGGAGAAGTTCGCGGGCGCGGTGCGAAGCTATTCCGTGGAGGCGCTGATGCAGGACAATCGCGCGCTTCAGGCGGGAACCTCCCACTTCCTGGGACAGAACTTCTCGCGCCAGTTCGGCCTCACCTTCCAGAGCGAGGAGGGGCGCGAGGAATACGCCTGGAACACCTCCTGGGGCGTGTCCACGCGCATGGTCGGGGGCATGGTGATGACCCACGGCGACGACAACGGCATCGTCGTGCCGCCGCGGATCGCTCCGGCCCAGGTCGTGGTCGTGCCCATCTGGCGCACGGACGCGCAGCGCGTACTGGTGCTCGAGGAGGCAGACCGTTTCCGCGACCAGCTGGTCGCGGCAGGGGTACGGGTGCGCATCGACGCCCGCGACCACCTCAACCCGGGGGCAAAGTTCTACGAGTGGGAGCGCAAGGGCTCCCCCTTCCGCGCCGAAATCGGGCCGCGCGATGTGGCGAAGGGACAGGTGGTGCTGGCCCGGCGGGTTCCGTTCTCCAGCAGCGAGCGCAAGCGCTTTCTGTCGCGCGAAGAAGCCGTGGCCACCCTGCCGGCTCTTCTCGACGCCTTGCACGAAGACTTGCTCGAGAGCGCCCGCGCGCGCCGCGAAGCCAACTCCCACAGGGGGGTCTCGGATCTCGGCGAGCTCAAGGAGATCCTGGACGCGGGGGGTGGATTGGTGTACACCGGATGGAGCGGCGACCCCGACGTGGAAGAGAAGGTCAATCAGGCGACCAGGGCCACGATCCGGGTCATCCCCGACGACGAGTTCGCGTCGTCCAGCCGGCCTTCGCGGTGCATCGGCGGCGGCGCTGCCAAAATGGAGGTGGCGTGGGCGCGGGCATACTGAGGTGACTCCGCTGGCTCGCTCGAACGGCGTGCTCCGCTGTGGACCGTTCGCCCTCGACGACATCGCCGCTCGCTTCGGGACCCCGCTCTATCTCTACGATGGGGCCTTGCTGGAAGACAGGTATCGCACCTTCGAAGCCGCCTTCGCGGGCGCCCGCCTGCTCGTGGCGTATTCGGTCAAGGCCAACGGAAATCTGGCGCTTCTCAACTGCCTGGCCCGGCTCGGTTCGGGCGCCGACATCGTGAGCGGGGGAGAGCTGGCGCGCGCCCTCGAGGCGGGGATTCCGGCAAGGCGGATCGTCTTCGCCGGCGCAGGCAAGAGCGAGGAGGAGCTCGGCGCGGGGCTGGAAGCCGGAATCTACGGGTTCAACGTCGAGAGCCGTGAAGAGCTGCATCTGCTCGAAGGCATCGCCGTCCGGCGGGGTATGCAGGCCCGCATCGCGCTGCGCGTGAACCTGGACATCGCCTCGCCCACGCCTCACGAGTACACGCGCACGGGGCACGCCGGCACCAAATTCGGCGTTCCCGCCGACGAGATCATGGACCTCTATCGGTGGGCTGCCTCCCGAACCGCGCTGCGGGTCGCGGGCATCGCGGTCCACATCGGGTCGCAGATCGTGGACGCCGAACCGTACGAGCGTGCCGCCCGCGAGATCTTCGCCCTGGAGCGGGCGCTTTCCGATGAAGGCATTCCGCTCGAGTACGTCGATCTGGGTGGTGGGTTCGGGGTCGCCTACGGAGACGACTCCGAGATCGATCTCGCACGCGTCGCCGCAGCGGTCCTGCCTGCCGTAGAGCGGCGCGGCCTGCGGCTGGTGCTGGAGCCCGGCCGCTTCATCGTGGGCGAATCCGGGACCCTCATCGTGCGCGTGCTGTACGTGAAGCGATCCGGAAGCAAGACCTTCGTGATCACGGACGGAGGCATGACCGAGCTGCTGCGCCCCAGTCACTACGGCGGGTATCACCAGGTCGAGCCGGTGCGCACGCGTCCGGGCGCTTCGGTGGTTGTGACCGATGTGGTGGGCCCCGTGTGCGAGGACGGCGACTTTCTCGCGCGCGACCGCGCCATCGAGCTGCCTTCCGCGGGCGATCTGATGGTGGTGCGGACCGCGGGCGCCTACGGGTTCTCCATGGCCTCGAACTACAACAGCCGCCTGCGCCCGGCGGAAGTGCTGGTTGCCGGCGGCGGACTTCACCTGATCCGCCGGCGGGAGACATTCGCCGATCTGATGCGCGGGGAGAGGATCCCGTCATGACCCCGACCAGGCCGCGCGACCGGGTTCTGATCCTCGATTACGGATCGCAGTTCACCCAGCTCATCGCGCGCCGCGTCCGCGAGGAGCGGGTCTTCTGCGAGATCCACCCGCCGACCCGGTCCGTGGAGTGGATCCGGAGCTGGGCGCCCAGCGCGATCGTGCTTTCGGGCGGGCCGTCCTCGGTCTACGAGGAAGATGGCCCGGGGGTGGAGCCGGAGCTGCTGCACATGGATGTTCCGGTTCTCGGAATCTGCTACGGCATGCAGCTCATCGCCGAGCTGGAGGGCGGACGGGTGGAGTACGGCAAGCGCGAGTACGGACGAGCCGAACTGCGCCTGAAGGAAACGGAAGGCTTGTTCGCGGGATTCGCGCGCGAAGATCCCGTCACGGTCTGGTGTTCACACGGCGACCACGTGAACCGGCCTCCGCAGGGATATCGTGTCGTCGCTTCCACCGAAGGCCTCCCGGTGGCGGCGTCCCGGGCCGAGGACCGGGCCATCCATGGCGTGCAGTTTCATCCGGAAGTCGCGCACACGCCCGAGGGCGACCGGATGCTCTCCAACTTCCTCTTCCGCGTCGCCGGCTGCCGTCCGAGCTGGACGGCGAGCGCGTTCGTCGAAGAGAGCATCGCCGCCATCCGCGAGCAGGCGGGGAGCCGGTCCGCCATCTGCGGCCTCTCCGGCGGGGTCGACTCCTCGGTCGCGGCCACCCTGGTGCATCGGGCGCTCGGCGACCGCCTGACCTGCATCTTCGTGGACAACGGGCTCCTCCGGAAGGGCGAACGCGAGGGCGTGGAGCGAACCTTCCGCAGGCACATGGGGATGGAGCTTCTGGTCGCCGACGCGCGCGAGGAGTTCCTCGAAGGGCTCGCCGGGGTCGACGATCCCGAGCGCAAGCGCCGGATCATCGGCGAGATCTTCATCCGCGTTTTCGAGCGCACGGCGCGAGAGGCCGGCAAGGACGCGTCCCTGCTCGTGCAGGGCACGCTCTACCCGGATGTCATCGAGTCCCTCTCCGTGCGGGGTCCGTCCGCAACCATCAAGACCCATCACAATGTGGGCGGGCTTCCGGACGACATGCCGTTCGAGCTGATCGAGCCGCTCCGCGAGCTGTTCAAGGATGAAGTGCGCAGGGTGGGGCAGGAGCTGGGGCTCCCGGAGGCGTTCGTGGCGCGCCATCCTTTTCCGGGCCCGGGGCTTGCCGTGCGCATCCTGGGCGAAGTCACGTGGGAGCGGCTGGAGGTGTTGCGCGACGCGGACGCCATCTTCCTGGAGGAGATCCGTGCCGCCGGGCTCTACGACGAGATCTGGCAGGCGTTTGCGGTACTCCTGCCGGTGCGGTCCGTGGGCGTGATGGGCGACTCGCGCACCTACGAGTGCGCGGTGACGCTGCGCGCCGTGACCTCGCGCGACGGCATGACGGCCGACTGGTACCGGTTTCCGCCGGAAGTGCTGGCGCGCGCCTCCACCCGCATCATCAACGAGGTCGCCGGGGTGAACCGTGTGGCCTACGACATCAGCTCCAAGCCCCCGGCCACCATCGAGTGGGAGTGAGGGGGACGCGCCCTCCGGCTCGGGCCGGAATCACGAGGCCGGAGCCGGATCGTCCTCGGTGCGCAGGGCCCTGAGCGTGTCGTCGATCTCGGCCCACACCTCCACCATGAACTCCAGGCGGGCCCCGTGAACGTCGACGTAGTCGAGCAAATCGGCCTCGGTGACCCCATTGGACTCCAGGATCTCCGCCTTCGCTTCGGGGCCGACCCGCCCATCGGGTGAATGGAGCGCCGCCGTGCGCAGCTCCACATAGGTGCCTACGAAAACGTCCCGGGAGATCGTCCCGGCCGCGTCGGGCGCCTGGTCGCCGGCGCACGCGAACAGCAGGCACAGCAGGCCGCCCGCCAGGAACTTCCGCACCCCACGCGCCGTCACCGGTCTCACGCCTTGCCTGCCTCTCCGCTGGTGGCCGCACGCCAGAGGAGCAGGCAGAGCCCCGCGAAGATCAGTGTGCCGACCAGCCCGGATGACCCCGTGAAAAGGCCTTCGCTCCACGCGTGGCCAACAATCCACTGCGTAGCCCGCGAGGGGTCGCCGGTCACCTGGGTGACCAGGTAGATCGCACCCCCGATCAGGACCCCCACCAAGGCCGCTCCGGCAATCAGGCCGGAGCCGAACAGAACGCCCCGCTCGCGCTGCTCGGCCAGCCGGTCTCCGCCGCCGTCCGGGCCCGAATAGCGGCGGGTCAGCGCGCGCCGCATCATGCCCCCCACGAAGATCGGGGTCATGAGCGAAACGGGCAGATACAACCCCACCGCGAACGCCAGCGACGGCAGCCTCAGTCCGAACTCGACGACGGCGGCGAGAGCCATGCCGACGATGACGAACATCCAGGGCAGGGTATCGGCCAGCACGCCGTCCACGACCAGCTTCATCAGGTTCGCCTGGGGCGCCGCCAGTTCCGCTCCTCCGATGCCGTACGATTCGTTGAGCACGATGAGCACCCCGCCCATCACCGCCGCGCTGGTGATCACCCCGATCAGCTCGCCGATCTGCTGCGAGCGCGGGGTGGCTCCCAGCAGGAATCCGGTCTTGAGATCCTGTGAGGTGTCTCCCGCGATCGCCGCCGAGATGCACACCACCGCGCCCACCGCCAGCACCGCGACCTTGGAGGCGGCGGTACCGTCGTTCAGCCCCAGCCCCACCCAGATCAGGGAAGTCAGCAGCAGGGCGGCGATGGTCATCCCCGAAACCGGGTTGGACGACGAGCCGATCAGCCCCACGATGCGCGACGACACCGTCACGAAGAAGAAGCTGAAGAGCACGATCAGGACCGCACCCAGCAGGTTCACCGGGACGCCAGGCCAGAGCCAGAGGGCCACCGCCAGCAGCGGGGCCAGCGTGA
>VYDD01000139.1:7836-15608 GCA_009843625.1 Gammaproteobacteria bacterium
ATCCCGCTGCGTGCGGGAAACAGGTCCGCCGGGGCCTCCCATGCCGCCCAGCCCCAGCTTGAAGCTCTCGATCATGGTGGGCAGCGACTTGAGGAGGGTCGCGATGCCCCCGAAGGCCACCGCTCCGGCGCCGACGTAGCGGATATAGTTGCTCCAGATCTCCGCGGATCCCAGCTCCGCCATCGGGACCGTGCCCGGGTACACCACGTCGTTCCCGCCCCAGGCGTTGATCACCGGGATCAGGATCAGCCAGGCCAGCGCGCTCCCAGAGAACATGATGGTGGCGATGCGCGGTCCGATGATAAACCCGACGCCCAGCAGCTCGGGAGTGAAGTCTCCCCCGATCTGGGCCTTGCCCGGGAGAGGCGCCGCCGGCGACTCGTTCCAGAGCGAGAGCCCGCGGGGGTTGGCCAGCGCCTGATAGACGGCGCCGACACCGAGCCCGGCGAAGAGAAGGCGGGCCTTGCCGCCCCCCACGTCCCCCGCCACCTGCACCTCCGCGCACGCAGTGCCCTCGGGATAGGGCAGCTTGCCGTGCTCGCGCGAAATCAGGTAGGAGCGCAGGGGAATCATGAACAGCACGCCCAGCATTCCACCGAAGAGCGCGATCACCGTGATCTGTGTGACGCTCACCAGGATGGCGGGGTCTTCGCGCGCCCACAGGAAGAGCGCGGGGAGCGTAAAGATCACCCCGGCGGCCAGCGATTCCCCCGCCGAGCCCACCGTCTGCACCATGTTGGACTCGAGAATGGTGCCGCCCCAGATGCGGAAGATGGCCACCGCCATGACCGCCGCGGGGATCGAGGCGCTCACCGTGAGCCCGACGCGCAGCCCCAGGTAGGCGTTGGCGGCGCCGAACACGATGCCCAGAACCGCTCCGATCAGCACGGCCCGGGGCGTGAACTCGAGGATCTGCTCGCGCGCGCCCACGTAGGGGCGGTACTGGTCGCCCGGCAGGGTCTCGTAGGCCTGGGGAGGGAGCCCGCCACGGGGCCCGGAATCGACTGTCGCCACTCTTGCCTCCAGCCACGGGTTGCGCGGAACCCGGGCAACGTGGATCGCGCCTTCTCGGCTTGTCAAGCGCGCGAACGGCGCAGGCCGAGCCGGCTGGAACTGGCTACACCTCGGCCTCCTCGGATGGTCCGAATCTTGAATCTGAGGGGGTCGGCGGACGCCCGGAAGCACCGGCACGCCCGAGGATGCAGCGGGATTTCGTCACCGAAGTCTGCCAAAATGGCAGACAGACGCCGCACAGACGTGAGTGAATCTGCCAAAATGGCAGACACGAGCACGACCACAGGCAGAGGGAATATCAGATGATCGAAGTCGACCGCTTGACGGTGAAGGCGGCCGAGGCGCTGCGGGCTGCCATCGCGGACGCCGGACGGCGCCGGAGCGCCGAGGTCTACGGCATCCACCTCCTCGACGCCCTCCTCCGCCAGGAAGAGGGCATCGTCACGCCGATCCTGGACAAGATCGGCGTTTCCGCCCCCGTGGTCGGCGAGCGGGTGCAGGCCGCACTCGACGGACTGGGCAGCGTCTCGGGGGGATCGGATGCGCGCGTCAGCCGCGATCTCGGGCGCGCTCTCTCCGCGGCCGAGCGCCATGCCGCCGAGCTCGGGGACGACTACGTGTCGACCGAGCACCTCCTGCTCGGGCTCACCGTCGAGAAGGACGACGCCGGCGAGATCCTGCGGTCGGCGGGCGCCACGGAGGAGCGGGTTCTGGAGGCGCTGTCGGCGGTCCGCGGCAGCCACCGGGTCACCGACCAGACCCCGGAGGACCGGTATCAGGCCCTCGCGCGCTACAGCCGCGACCTGACCGCGCTGGCGCGCCGCGGCAAGCTGGACCCGGTCATCGGCAGGGACGTCGAGATTCGCAGGGTGATCAAGGTGCTCGCCCGCCGCACCAAGAACAACCCCGTGCTCATCGGCGAGCCCGGGGTGGGAAAGACCGCCATCGCCGAAGGCCTGGCCCAGCGCATCGTGGCCGGCGACGTCCCCGGCGCGCTGGCGGAAAAGACCTTCCTGTCTCTGGACATTTCGGCCATGCTCGCCGGTGCCAGGTACCGCGGCGAGTTCGAAGAGCGCATGAAGGCGGTGCTGAAGGAGATCTCCGACGCCGAGGGCCGCTTCGTCATGTTCGTCGACGAGCTGCACACGGTCGTCGGCGCCGGCGCCGCGGAAGGGGCGGTGGACGCCGGCAACATGATGAAGCCGCTGCTGGCACGGGGCGCCCTGCGCATGGTGGGCGCGACCACCCTCGACGAATACCGGAAGCACATCGAGAAGGACCCTGCCCTGGAGCGGCGCTTCCAGCCCGTGTACGTGGCGCCGCCGTCGGTGGAGGACACGATCGCGATCCTGAGAGGCCTGAAGGAGCGTTACGAGGTGCACCACGGCGTGCGCATCCGCGACGACGCCCTGGTCGCGGCGGCCCGGCTGTCCGACCGCTACATCGGGGGCCGTTTCCTGCCCGACAAGGCGATCGACCTCATGGACGAGGCCGGCAGCCGGCTCCAGATCGAGATCGACTCCCTGCCCACTGAAATCGACCAGGTCGAACGGCGCGCCATTCAGCTCGAGATCGAGCGCCAGGCTCTGGAGGACGAGCACGACGACCCCGGCGCGCGGGAACGCCTCGCGCGCATCCGCCTGGAGCTGGCCGAGTTGAGGGAACGCAGCTCCAGCATGAAAGCCGGGTGGCAGGCGGAACGGGACGCCATCGACCGCCTGAAGACGCTCAAGGAGGAAGCGGACGCGCTCCGCACCGAATCCGGGCGTGCGAAGCGGACCGGCAACCTTCAGCGGGCCGCCGAGATCGACTATGGCGAGCTCCCGGCGCTCGGCACCTCGCTCAGGCAGGCGGAGCAGCGGCTGGCGGAGCTCCAGGCGGGCGGCACCTGGCTGCGGGAGGAGGTGGACGCCGACGACATCGCCGCGGTGGTCGCGGAATGGACGGGGATTCCGGTGGCGAGCCTGGTGGAATCGGAGAGGGAGCGGCTGGTTCGCCTCGAGGCGCTGCTCGGCGGACGTGTGATCGGACAGGAGGAGGCGCTCGCGGCCGTCTCGAACGCGGTACGCCGTTCAAGAGCCGGGCTTCAGGATCCCGACCGGCCCATCGGATCGTTCATCTTCCTGGGTCCGACCGGGGTGGGGAAGACCGAAACCGCGCGCGCGCTGGCCGAGTTCCTATTCGACGACGAGCGCGCGATGGTGCGCCTCGACATGTCGGAGTACATGGAGAAGCACGCCGTGTCGCGGCTGCTGGGCGCGCCTCCCGGCTACGTGGGCTACGACGAAGGCGGCCAGCTGACCGAAGCCGTGCGCCGGCGCCCGCACGCGGTCATCCTGTTCGATGAAATCGAGAAGGCGCACTCCGACATCTTCAACGTCCTGCTTCAGATTCTCGACGACGGCAGGCTGACCGACTCGCAGGGCCGCACGGTCGACTTCCGCAATGCCGTGATCATCATGACCTCCAACCTGGGCAGCCACTACATACTGAGGCACGCCGGAACCGATCCGTGGGAAGAGGTGGAGGCGACCGTCACCCGGGAGCTCAGGCAACACTTCCGTCCGGAGTTTCTGAACAGAGTGGACGACATTGTTCTCTTTCGGCCATTGGACCGGGCCTCGATCCGCGCGATCGTTGATCTGCAGCTTGCCCGGGTGCAGGCGCTGGCCGGCGCGCTGGGCATCACGCTCGAGGTCGCGCCCGAAGTCCGGGAGCTGCTCGCGAAGGAGGGCTACGAGCCCGCGTTCGGCGCGCGCCCGCTGCGGCGCGTGATACAGCGTCTCGTCCAGGACCCGCTTGCCATGTCGCTGCTCGAAAAAGATCCCGGGAAAGCCGCGACCATTCGCGTGGTCCCCGCCGCGGACGCGGCCGGCTTGGCCTTCGAACGGGCGTGAGCGGGCCGGTCCGCCGGGTTGGCACAGCCGCGATCCGCTGGTCGGCGGCTCTGCTGGCCGCGGGGTGCGCAACCTCCCCGCCGCTGCCTCCGGCTGCGCAGGACGCCGGCCCCCTCCGCGCCGCAGAACGTTTTCTGGACGCGGCCAGCCGGCAGGACCTCGACGCGATGGCGCACGCGTTCGGCACCGACGGGGGTTCCATCGCCGACACCGGCGGAGGACTGGGCTGCGGACTCCGCCGGGTAGCGTCCTGGCTGGGAGCCGCGGACCGCTGCCCGACCCGGCAGGAGGTCGAGGTTCGCATGTATGCCATCGCGGCAGTGCTGCGGCAAGACGGCTATGAGGTGACCGCCGCGGAGCCCGTCCCCGGTCGCGATCGGCCCGTCACCCGGGTATCCGTCGAGGTTCGACGGGGAGAGCGGATCCATCGCGATGTCGGAGTGTTCGTGATCAGCACTGCGTCCGGGTGGCTCGTGGAGTCCGTCGAACTGGAGAAGATCACGGGGCGCTGAAGGGCTGCGCCCGCTCGACCAGTTCCACCAGCGCGCCCCCGGTCCCCTTCGGGTGGAGGAACGCGACCAGGCCGCCGTGCGCGCCGGGCCTCGGAGTGCGGTCGATGGCCCGGAACCCCGCAGCGATCAGGCGGTCGAGCTCGACGCGCACGTTCTCGACTCGGAAGGCCACATGATGAAGGTTCGAGCCCCCTGCTGCGAGGAACCGCGCCACCGCGCCGCCCCGGTCGTGGGGCTCGAGCAGCTCCACTGCGCCGATGAAGCACACGTCGATGCCGTGTTCCGGGAGAGACTGGCGAGGCGAGGCCCGCTCGCCCGTCAGGGTCTCGAACAGAGGCGCCGACTCCGCGATCGAGTGGACGGCGATGCCGACATGGTCCACCGGGTAGCGCGGCAGGGTTGGTGAGGGATCCACGGGCCCCGCTGCGGGGTCGAATTCCATGACGGGCCGAGATTCGGTTATACTTTGAAATCCAGGGAAGCAGGGAAGCGCGGTGCAGCGCTTCCGCTCCCATCGTACGAATGACCCGGGACCGGGATCAAGGAGATCAGCCAGAATGAGCGATCGAGTTCTGACGGTTACGGACGAGAGCTTCGCCGACGACATAGAGAACAGCCAGGGACTGGCGATGGTGGACTTCTGGGCGACCTGGTGCGGCCCCTGCCGCATCGTCTCGCCCATCGTCGACCAGCTCGCAGACGAGTATGGTGACCGTGGGGTGACGGTGGGGAAGGTGGATGTGGACACCAACCCCGGCACCTCTGCGCGCTTCGGGGTGCGCTCGATCCCGAGTATTCTCTTCTTCAAGGACGGGAGGCACGTCGACACCGTGGTCGGCGCCGTTCCGAGGGCCCATCTCGAGGAGAAGATCGAGGCGCACCTGTAGGTCCGCGATACGTGAGCCGGGGGTGGCGATCCTCTACCTCGTCAGCACCCCGATCGGCAACCTCTCCGACCTCTCGCGGCGCGCCGCCCGGGTCCTGGGCGAGGTAGAGAGGATCTTCGCGGAAGACACGCGCAGGACCGGACGGCTGCTGCAACACCTCGGCGTCGACACGCGCCTCACCTCCCTGCATCAGCACAATGAGGCGGCGCGCGCGGGGCGGGTCCTCGGTTGGCTGGAGTCGGGACATGACGCCGCGGTGGTGAGCGATGCCGGAACCCCGCTGGTCTCGGATCCGGGCGCGCGCGTGGTGGACGCAGCGCTTGAAGCCGGGCACGACGTGGTTCCGGTGCCGGGTCCGTCCGCGGTTCTGGCAGCGCTGGTGGGGTCGGGGCTTCCGGCCGACCGTTTCGCCTTCCTGGGATTCGCACCCCGCAAGGGACTCGAACGGCGCGCTCTGCTGCAGCGGGTCGCCCATTCGCAGGAGACCACCGTGCTCTTCGAGGCCCCCGGCCGGCTGCGCCGCCTGCTGATCGACCTCGAGCATGCGTGCGGCTCCGGCCGCCGGGTGGCGGTGGCGCGGGAAATGACCAAATTGCACGAGGAGTTCGTGCGAGGGACCCTGGCCGAGGCCCGGGCTCATTTCGGAGCACGCGCGCCCCGGGGAGAGCTGACGCTGGTGGTCGACCGCTCTCCGGAAGGTGAACCCGACGAATCCGCGGTTCGGGAACGGGCCGCGGAACTGCTGGCCGGGGGCACGCGGCCGAGTGAAGCCGTCCGGGAGTTGACGGCCCTGCTCGGGGTATCTCGCAACCGCGCCTACCGGATCGTACATTCAACTGTTGTGCCGGATGGGCCGGAGACGGAGTAGACACGCGCCGCGCGGCAGGCGCGCTCAGGGGCGGGAGTGGTTCAGGAATCGATGCTGAAGATTGTTCTCGCGATCCTCGCGGCCGTGCTTGCGGCCACCCCGCCCGTCGAACCGACGATCACCATCGCGCGCCTCCAGTACGATGGAGGAGGGGACTGGTATGCGAACCCGTCCTCGCTGGCCAATCTGCTGGAGCGAATCGCAGCCGACACCGGGTTGCCGGTGGCGGATCGTGAAGCCACCATCACCCTCCGGGATCCCGCGCTCCCCGACTATCCCTATGTCTACATGACCGGCCACGGCAACGTGAGTTTCGCGCTGGAGGAGCAGGGCGCGCTGCGCGACTACCTGTTGGGAGGGGGATTCCTGCACGTCGACGACAACTATGGTCTCGACGAGTCCTTCCGCCGGGAGATCGCGCGCGTGTTCCCCGGCCGCGAACTCGTGGAGATCCCCCCCGATCATCCGGTCTTCGGCGCCTTTCACCTGATCCCGGACGGCCTGCCCAAGATCCACGAGCACGACGGAGGCCTGCCCCAGGCCTTCGGCCTCTTCGAGCGCGGCCGGCTGATGCTGTTCTATAGCTACGAAAGCGATCTGGGAGACGGCTGGGAGGATCCCGAGGTGCACGAGGATCCCCCCGAAACGCGCGAGCAGGCGCTGCGCATGGGCGTGAACCTGTTCGTTTACGCCATCACCCGGGGGGCCTCGTGAGCCCGGCGGCCCGCCCGAGCGTCCGCGGCGCGTTCGAGGCCGTGCGCGGTCACATCGGAGCCCGCTTCGGGATGGCGGGGGTGCTGTGGGCGACCGTTCCCGTGGCCGTCACCCTGATGCTCGCCTGGTGGCTGGGGGGCGCGGCGGGGTGGCGTCAGGGAAGCGCGGCGCCGCTGATCCTGGACGGGCTCGCGGTCGCCGCGGTCGCTGCCCTGGTCGCTTCGCTGCTCCGGCTCCGGCGCCGCTGGCTCGACGAAGCCAGTGTCGCCGCAACCATGGAGGAGGCGGCCGGCCTGGCCCGCGGCGTGGTGCGCGGCTCGCTCGAACTCTCCCGTTCGGTCCCGCCCGGCGTATCGGCCGCGCTGGCACGCCGTGCCGAAGCGCGGGTTGCGGGGCGCCTCACGTCTCCCACGTCCGTGCTGGCCGGATCGCTCCACCGGCGCAGCGGGCGCTGGATGCGCCTGGGGGCGGGGGCGCTGGTGGTGGCCAGCGTACCCGTGATCTCCGCGTGGGTCGCGTCGCCGGAACGGTCGCGGCGCGCGTGGTCGGGGCTCGCGACTCCCTTCGGGGTGATGGCGAGCCCGCGCTATGCCCCTCTGGTGGTCCGGCCGGGGGACATCGAGGTCGCCCGGGGGTCGGACGTCGCCATCGAGGTCGAAACGATGGGACGCCTCGAGGTTACGCTGCACTCCCGCGCGCCCGGAGACGTACCGCGCGCCGACACGCGCCAGATGCCTGACAGCGTCGCAACGTTCCGGTTCAACGCCGTGGAAACCGCCTTCGAGTACTGGGCATCGGCGCCTGACGGGAGCATGAGCGAGCGCTACCGGGTCACGCCGGTGGACCCGCTGTTCGTGGCGGATCTGACCCTGCAGCTCAC
>VYDD01000139.1:15618-36015 GCA_009843625.1 Gammaproteobacteria bacterium
GTATGCGGAGGAGTATCGGGGATCCGCGCCCTGGTTGAGCGTTCCGGTGGGCACCCGCGTCCGCGTGGAAGGACGCGCCAGCCGCGAACTTCAGGTGGCCAGCCTGGCGGTCGAGGAGCCGGGCGGACCGGCTGTCGCCCTGCAGGTCGACGGCCCCCGCTTCCATGCCGACTGGACGCCGCGCGTCGGGGGCGTATACCACTGGCATCTGGTCGATGCGCGCGGCGGCGGTCCGGAGATCCCGCCCGTTCCGCTCGACATCACCCTGGTGCGCGACTCGGTGCCCGCCGTCGCCATCGTGTTTCCCGGCCGCGACACCGTTCTGCCTCTCTCGATGGAGCAGCCACTGGTCGTTCAGGCTCAGGATGACTACGGACTCGCTTCCGTCGAGCTGGTGGCCTACCGGGTGCGGTCTCTGGGGGCACCCGAGGATCCGGTCGTGCGCAGAATGGGAATGGCCGGCACCCGGAGCGCCCTCGTGCGCCCGCTCCTGGACGTATCAGACTGGGGACTGCTCGCCGGCGACGTGATCCGCTATCGCGCGCGCGTGGTCGACAACGCGCCGTCGCCGCAGATCGGCGAAAGCCCGGAATACGTGTTGCGCATGCCGGAGGCCTCCGAGCTTCGCTGGCAGGCCCAGCAGATGCTCGAGGACGCGGCGGCCGAGGTCGAGTCGCTGGCTGAACAGGCGGGAGAAGCGGCCGAGGAGACCCGCGAGCTGGAGCGGCGCAATCAGGCGGAGCTTGCCGAGGAGCGCCGGAACCCTGGGAGGCAGGGCGAGGAGGAGCTGAGCTTCGAGGAGCAGGAGGAGCTGCGGCAGGCGCTCGAGGCGCAGGAGGAACTGGCCGCCGAGGTGGATTCGCTGAGGCAGGAGCTGGAGGAGGTCTCCGAGTCCATGCGCCAGGCAGGTCTGCCGGATCCCGAGTTCACGGAGGAGATGGAGGAGCTTCAGCGTCTTCTCGAGGAGATGATGCCGGAGGAGCTGCGCGAACGCATGGAAGACATGGCGCGCAACCTGGAGGAGATGGACGAAGCCGCTTCCCTGGAAGCGCTGGAACGGCTCGCGCAGGACCAGGAGGAAATGCGCCAGCGTCTGGAGGAATCCATCGAGCGCTTCCGCCGCGCCGCAACGGAACAGGCACTGCGCGCCGCCGAGGAGGAGGCCGCGGAGTTGGCGCGCAGGGAGGATGTGCTCGCCGACGCGATGGAGGAGGGGGACACCCTCGACCTGCGCGCGCGCCAGCAGGCCGACCTGGAGCAGCAGGCCGAAGCGCTCCTGGAGCGCATGGAAGAGGCGCGCGAGCACCTCGACGAGCTGGGAGAGCAACAGGCCGGAGACCGCGCCGAAACCGCGGGCGAGCGTACCGGCGAAGCGCGCCGCGACATGGCCGAAGCCCGCGAGCAGGCGGAGGCGGGAGAAGCACAGTCGGCCGCGCAGGAGGCCAGAGAGGCGGCCGAGGCGCTCAGGGAAGCACAGGAGGCGCTGGCGGAAGCGCGCGCCGAGATGACGCAGTCCATGGATGCCGCCGCCCGCGAGGCCCTCCGGCAAACGGCCGAGGATGCGCTCTCCCTCGCGCGCCAGCAGGCCGCGTTGCGCGAGCAGATGCGGCGCGCGAACACGGAGCAGCAGGCGGCCATGCGGGCCGATGAGGCATCGCTTCTGCGTGGGGTGCGCAACATGGCCGAGAACCTGAGCGCCGGATCGCGCGCCTCCGGCCAGGTCGATCGCGCGGTCAGCACCGCCATCGGCGAAGCCATGGAGGCCATCACCGAGACGCTGGAGGCGCTCGACAGCCGGCGTGGGTCGACGCCGTCTCCGACCGCGACCGCCGAGGCGGCGGTCCGCGCGCTCAACCAGGTTGCGCTCCAGGCCATCGCAGGCGCCGGGCAGTCAGGGCAGGATGCGGCCTCGGGCGGAGCCGGAGAGATGCAGGAGATGCTCGAGGCGATCGCCCAGCGACAGGGTGATCTGATCATGCAGACCGAGGAACTCATGCCGATGCAGCTGGGCGAACAGGCGCTCGCCAGGCAGATGCAGCAGCTCTCGCAGGGTCAGGAGGCTGTGGCCGGCGAGCTCGGTGATCTGGCGCAGCAGCCGAACTCCGAAGAGCAGGCGCTCGGGGATCTTGATGAGCTTGCGCAGGAGGCGGCCGCCCTGGCCGAGGAACTCGCGATGGAGCGCCTGCGCGCGGAAACCATCGAACGCCAGGAGCAACTCTTCCAGCGCTTGCTGGACGCCGGGCGAAGCCTCGAGCGGGACGAGGAGTCGGATGAGCGGGAATCCGAGGTTCCCGGAGAATTCGAGCGAAACGTCGTAGGGCCTCTTTCGGAAGAGGACCTGAACGCGCTCCGGTTCGAGCTTCCTCCGGCGGATGTGCTGGGCCGCCTGCCCCCGGCACAGAGGCGCCTGGTGATCGAGTACTTCGAGCGCCTCAACCAGGCTGCCGCCACCCTGCCCCCGGGAGGCGGGTCGTGAACGACGGCGCCCGGCGGACGCTGTCGGCAGTTCCCTGGCTGGTGATCGGCATGGCGCTTGCGCTCGCACCTGCCGCTGCGGACGGCCAGTTGTCGTCGAGCGATGAATCCCGGCTGCTGCGCGAGGCTGCGCGCGCCGAGTCGGCGGGAGACTACGCCGCCTCGGTCGAGATCCTCACGTCGCTGTTGGCGGAGCGGCCCGCTTCCTCGGGAGCCATTTTCGCACTGGAGCGCGTGCTGCGGGCACAGGGCCGGGTGTCGCAGGTTCTGGATCCCATCGATGCGTTCCTGGCGGTCGACCCCGTGTCCACCGGTCCCCGCTACCTGAAGCTGAGGATCCTCCTGGAGGTGGATTCCCTGGCCGAACTGCGTTCCGCGGCGCAGTCCTGGATCGCGCAGAACCCGGCCTCGCCGGATTCCTATCGCGAAGTCGCGCGAGTGTACGAACGGGCGTTCGGGGGCGAGGAAGCGCTGTCCGTGCTTCGGCGGGGACAGAGCCGCGCGGGTGGTGGAGTCCTCGCGGTCGAAGCCGGAGATGTCTTGCTTCGCCTCGATCGTCCCCTCGAAGCCCTCATGGAGTGGGCACGCGCCCTCGACGGCCCGGATGCCCAGGCGCCCGGGGCCTTGCGGCGGATGGTGCGCACCGGCGGGGAGCATCCCGGGTTGGCACCCGCGGTGGTTCGCGAGCTGGCGGCGGAAGGTGCGTCCGAAGCCCGCAGGCGGGCGGCAATCGAGATCGCGCTCGAGGCTCGTCTGCAGCCGGAGGCGCTGAGTCTTGCGGAGGAGGTTGCGGGAGATCTTCCGGAGCGTGAGCGCGAGGGCTTCCTCAACGCATTGCTGCGGCTCGCCGAGGAAAAGGACGCCGGTCAGCTTGCGCTGTGGACGCTGCAGCAGTTGCGCCGGGAGACTCCGAGGGGTTCCCGGGCGCGCACGCTGGATCGACAGATCGCGGTCACCTCGCTCGTTGCCGGCGATACCGTGCGCGCGCTGGAGGCCAGGGAGCGGTACGCCCGCGGACTGCCCGAGCGCTCGCCGGAGCGGCGACGAGCTCTCGCCGAGATGATTCGACTGGAGACGGCGACCGGCGCTCCCCTCGCGCTGCTCGACCGCTTCGCGGCCTTCCGCGAGGAGTTTCCGAACGCACCCGAAGCCGATCCGCTGGCGGTGGCGCTGTCGGCACGCTTCCGCGAGAACGGCGACCTGGAAACCGCGGCGTTCGTGCTGGAAGGGGTTCAGGGTCCGCTGAGCGCCCAGGAGCGCGCGTGGCTGGCGCTCGAAGCAGACAACCGGGAGAGCGCCCGGATCAACCTGATGCTCGCCGCGCGGGGACTGCCCGCGACCGAGGCTACGGCGATCGTGCAGCTGATCGGCATCCTGGACCGGGTGGGCGAGCAGGCGGCCGCGCTGGCGGGCAGGGTGGCCATCGCGCGCCACAGGGAGGGCGCCGATGCGGCGTTCCCGCTGGTGAACGAAGCGGTGCACGCCCTGCCGCCGGACGACCAGCCGCCCCTGCTCGCCATGGCCGCCCGCATCGCCGACGAAATCGACCAGCAGAGCGAGGCGGCGCGCCTGCGCGAATCTCTGGCCGCCACCTTTCCGGAGTCGAGCGAGGCGCCGGAAGCCATCCTGCAGCTGGCCCGCTACCGGGCGACGCCCCCCACCGGCGTGCCGGCCGCCATCGAGCTGCTCGAGGAACTCATTCTGGCCCGCCCCAACAGCGCGGTCGTGCCGGTGGCCCGCCGCGAACTGGAACGCCTGAGGGCGTCAGGAGGTGCATCGTGAACGATTCTTTCCGATCGAGAGCCGGGCGGTGCGTGGCCCGGACGACGCTGCTCGCGGCCCTGTTGCTGGCTCCGGCGGCCCTGCGGGCCCAGCATCTGCTCGTGCCGATGGACCAGCATCAGGACGATCACCTGAAGGCCTACGGCCTCACCTACTGGAGCCTCGAGCGGGGCGCGACCGCGGAGTGGCTGCTCAACTACCGGGACGGCGCCTTCCTCTTGCCGGACAGGCAGGACGTTCGCCGGGAAGCGGCGTTTCGCGGCGTCAGCATCGAGCCGGTGAGCGCCGCCGACGTAGCCGCCATACGCGCGCTGATCGCGCGCTCCAACATGGAGTCGGTGATCCTCGAGAAGGCGCCCAGCGTTGCGATCTACACGCCCGCCAACACGACGCCCTGGGACGACGCCGTAACGATGGCGCTCGAGTATGCGGGCATCACCTACGACAAGGTCTGGGATCCGGAGGTCCTGAACGGGGATCTGGAGAACTACGAATGGCTCCATCTCCACCACGAGGACTTCACGGGCCAGTATTCCAAGTTCTTCATCACGTACGCGGGAGCTCCCTGGCTGCAGGAGGAGGTGGCCCGAAACCAGGAGGTGGCGACCGCGTTCGGGTATCCGCACGTGCCCGCGCTCAAGAAGGCGGTTGCGAGCGTGATTCTGGACTACGTCGAGGCAGGCGGCTTCCTCTTTGCCATGTGCTCGGCAACCGAGACCCTCGGCCTGGCCCTGGCGGCCCGGAATGCCGACATCGCGGCAGCCTTCGCCGACGGTACTCCGCCCGCCCTCGACGCCTCGGCGCACATGCAGTGGGGCCGGGCGCTGGGATTTCAGAACGCCGAAGTGCAGCTCTCCCCGTCGGTCAACGCGTTCAGCGACATCGACGGCCATCAGGTCAATACGCCGTGGCGGGAAGAACTCGGCACGTTCTCGCTCTTCGAGTTCTCGGCCAAGCTGGATCCCGTGCCGTCGATGCTGACGCAGAGCCACGAGGATGTGCTCTCCGACTTCTACGGGCTCACCACGTCCTTCCGCCTGGACCGCATCAAGCCGGGCGCCATCGTCCTGGCGCAGGAGGGCGGATGGGCCAAATACCTCCACGGGAACCGGGGCGAGGGAACCTGGACCTTCTACGGCGGGCACGATCCGGAAGACCCCGAGCACCAGATCGGCGATCCCCCCACGGATCTCTCGCTGCACGCCAACTCGGGCGGCTATCGCCTGATCCTGAACAACGTCCTCTTCCCGGCGGCTCGCAAGAAGCAGCGCAAGACCTGACGCCGACGGCAGGGAAGATCATACTCCGGACCTCCGCCCCGTGACCGCCGAGCGGACCCGTCCGCGGCCCGATCTCGTCCTCGCTCGCGAGGCGGCGGGCCGCATGCGCGAGCAGATCGCGCGGGCGGGCGGGCGCGAGGTCAGCTTTCTCGCCACCGTGACCCCCGAGCGCGTTATTGTGGACCCGCGCACCGTGGCCCGGGGCAATCGAGCCGCCGTGCTCGCCGCCGCCAACGACGCGCGCACCGGCGAGATCATGCTGCACAACCACCCCTCCGGGGTGCTGGAGCCCTCCGACGCGGACCTCCACGTGGCCGGCCAGCTCTACGAGCAGGGCGTCGGCAGCGCCATCGTCGACAATCTGGCGCGGGCGCTTTACGTGGTGGTGGAACCGCCGCCACCGTCGTCGCTCGAACCCCTGGACATCCCCGAACTGGAGGCGGTTGCCGCCCCGGGCGGCGCGCTGTCGCGCCTGCACGGGCGCTATGAGGATCGTCCGGGCCAGCGCGCCATGCTGGCGGAGGTGGCGCGGGCATACAATCAGGGAGGGGTGACCCTGGTGGAGGCCGGCACCGGCACCGGAAAGTCGGTCGCCTATCTGCTCCCCGCGGCCCGCTGGGCGATCCGCAACAAGGAACGCACGATCGTCTCCACCAACACCATCAACCTGCAGGAACAGCTCGTCGCCAAGGATCTTCCCCTTGTGCGCCAGCTTCTGGGAGAGGACTTCCGCTGGGCGCTGATGAAGGGCAGGGGGAACTACATCTCCATCCGCCGCGCGCATCTGGCGGCGGAAGGCGCGGCCACCCTCTTCGGGGAGGACCGCACCCGCGAAGTCAACGGGCTGCTCGACTGGATCGCCGCGACAGAGGACGGATCGCTCGCAGACCTGGCGACCGCCCCATCCCGCGAGGTATGGGAGGAAGTGCAGTCCGACTCCGACATCTGCCTGCACGCCCGCTGCCCGCACTTCCAGTCCTGCTTCTACCAGCGCTCGCGCCGGGTTGCGGCATCCGCCGACGTGCTGGTGGTGAACCACCACCTGCTCTTCTCCGACCTCTCCCTGCGCATCGTCACCGACAACTTCACCCAGTCCGCGGCGCTGCCGGCGTACCGGCGACTGATTCTCGACGAAGCGCACAACGTCGAGGACGCCGCCACCAGCCACCTGGGTGCAAGCCTGAGCCGAAAAGGGCTGGGCGCCACGCTGACCCGCCTGGAACGCGTGGCGGGGGTGGTGCGCCGCAAGCTCACCCGCCTCCCCACGGCGCCGGAAGATGGTGTGCGGCCTAAGGGCCCCCTGGCGGCTCCGGCCGCCAAACCGCTTCTGGACCGCCTGACGGACCGGGTGCTCCCATCCCTTGCGCAGGCGCGCGCGGAATTCCAGGCGTTCTTCGAGATCCTCGACGAGATGACGCCCCTCCCCGGCGGGGTCCGCGTCAGGCTGGGTTCCGAGCAACTCCCCGAACCGATCGACCGGGCTCGCGTGCATGAGAACTTCAGCGCGCTGCTGGACGCGCTCGCTGGGCTGGCGCGCGAACTGTCCGAACTGTCGCTGCGCATCGAGCTCACCGACGCGTGGCGCGAACCGCTGGAGGGCAGGATTCTCGATCTGCGCAGCATCGAGCGCCGCCTGACCAATGCTTCGCGGAGCCTGCGCCTCGTCCTGGATCCGGCGGAAGACGGACAGCGATACGTTCGCTGGGTGGAGCAGAGAAGCGCCCGGCGCGGCAAACGGCGCAATCTGCACCTCGCCGCCGCTCCCATCGAGCTGGACGAACTGCTCAGGGAACAGTTATTCGAGCGCGCTCGCACAACCGTGCTCACCTCCGCGACCCTGACCACGCGCAAGGATTTCAGCTTTCTGCGAAGACGTCTGGGGCTCGCCGGCGAGACCGGGGGTGCGCGCGCCCTGAAGGTGGCTGAAGCACGCATCGACTCTCCTTTCGACTTCGGTGCGCAGACCCTGCTTTGCGTCCCGTCGGACCTGCCCCGGCCATCGTTCGGAAGTGGGGCGGGAAGCGGCTCGTTCGATCGCGCCACGGCCCGGGCGGTGGCCGCGCTCGCCGGCATCTCCGGGGGCGGGCTGTTCGCCCTCTTCACCTCGCATCGATCCCTGCGCGCGGTGGCGAAGGCGCTCAGGGCGGAGGGAGCGGGATCCTGGCCGCTGCTGGTGCACGGCGAGGATGACCGGTCCCGGCTCCTGGCCCGCTTCGTCGAGGCGGGCAACGCCATCCTGCTGGGCACGTCCTCCTTCTGGGAGGGAGTGGACGTGCCCGGCCGGCCGCTGCGCGCGCTGCTCATCCAGAAGCTTCCGTTCAGCGTCCCCACGGATCCCGTGGTCGAGGCACGCATGGAAGCCATCGAGGCGGCCGGAGGGAACCCCTTCCAGGAACTCATGCTGCCTCAGGCGGCGCTTCGCCTGCGCCAGGGATTCGGTCGCCTGGTGCGCTCGCGCCGGGACCGGGGCGCCGTGGTGCTTCTCGACTCCCGGATCGTCAAGTATCGATATGGCCGCTACCTGCTCGAGTCCCTCCCCGCGGCACCGCTCGCCCACGGGCCCTGGCGCCGCGTCGAGGAGCACCTGCGCGCGTTCTATCAGCCCGCCGGCGAACCGCAGGCCGCGCAGCACACCGGATAGGCAAGAGCCGGGACACGGCCGGCAGCTTGTCCCCCGCGACCAACGGGGTACATTACCAGCGTTCGCGGTCTCCCCTTCACGCGACAGAGGTCCTGCCTCTGCGCGGCACCCGAATCGGGCTCTGATTCCATGAAACGGATCGCCGGCATTCTCGTCGCAGCCTTCTACGCGGTCATAACCTTCCTGGCCTTCGGCCACTCGGCGGATGGATGGGCCGGCGGGCACGCCGACCTGGGCTTCTGGTGGGCCGTGATCGGTGGCTTCCTCGCCATCGCCGGACTGGGGGCATTGGTAGGCACGCTCCTGCACACCCGCCGGAGGAACCGCTTGCCATCGGGCGGTTAGAAGGCCGAAACCGCACGCGGGCGCTGCCCTGGGCGGGTCCCGGTTCGACCTCTGCTCACCTCAACGACGGAAAGCACGGGCGCGTACCCATGAGCCTGAAGCAAATCCCCACCAAGATCGTGTGCGTTGGAAAGAACTACGCGCTGCACGCGCAGGAACTGGGCACCGAAGTTCCCCCTGAGCCGATCATCTTCCTGAAGCCGGTTTCCTCCCTGCTGGCCTCCGGCGAGACCATCCGGATGCCTTCGTGGGCCGGGCGCGTGGACTTCGAGGGAGAGATCGCGCTCGTGGTCGGGAAGCGTGCCCGCGGGGTGGCGCGCGAGGATGCCTGGGACGTGGTCGATTCCATCGTCCCGCTGAACGACGTGACCGCGCGCGAGCTGCAGCGCAGGGACGGACAGTGGACCCGCGCCAAGAGCTTCGACACCTTCTGCCCCGTGGGTGAACCGGTCCCGGTGGGCGACGTGGATGTCGGCCAGCTCGAGGTGATCACGCGCGTCAACGGGCACGTGCGCCAGCACGCCCATGTGGACACCATGGTGTTCCCGATCCCCGAGCTTGTCCGCTTCATCACCGCGGTCATGACCCTCGAGCCGGGAGACCTGATCGCGACCGGCACGCCCGACGGCATCGGACCGCTCGCTCCCGGCGACCGGGTCGAAGTCGAGATCCCGGGCGTCGGGACGGTGGCCAACCCGGTGGCGGTGGAGGAGGTCGATTCGAGCTGATGAGGGATGCGCCCGCGGCCCGCTCGATCGCCTCCTCCGGGGCTCCCCGGTGGGTGCGCTGGGTCGCGGCAGCCATCTCCGTGGCGACGCATGCGATCGTGATTCTGGTCTACCCGCATCTGAACCCCGAGGCGGCGCCCGCTCTCCCGCCCCTGCCGGTCTTCGTACCGGCCAGCCAGGACGGCATGCAGGTCGTGCAGCTGCTCGAACTCGAGGAAGCGACCCCGGAGCCGGCTCCGGAGCCGGAGCCCGAGGTCGTCCCCGCGCCCGAGCAGGCGGAGCTTCCGGAGGACGCGAGTCCGACGGTCGTCGTGGCCGACGTCGAAGTCCCGGCAGGCGACCCGCGCACCGCCGCGGAGCGGTTGCGGCCCTTCATGAACAACCCCGAGGTCTGGCGCCCCATCGACCCGGAGTTGCTCGACCTCACCCTCGAGGAGCGCGCCCGCTTCGAGATGGCCGCGGTCCTCGAGCTCTGGATCGACTCGATCACGACCGCGGAGGCCGCCCGGGTCGCCGCGATGGACTGGACCTACACGGACGCCGACGGCGGCCGCTGGGGATTCTCCCCGGGCAAGATCCACCTGGGCAACATCACCCTCCCGCTTCCCTTCCAGTTCGGCCCCAACCCCTCGCGCATCAACGAGCTGCGGGAACGCGACTGGGAATGGATGGAGCTGCAGCGGGGCGCGGTTGCGGCTGCCGTGGAGCAGTCCTGGAAGGACCGCGCGCGGGCGATCCGTGAACGCATGGACACCGAGCGCGCGGTGGCGCGCGGGGATTCGGTGCGCCGCCCGCCGGGGACATGACCGACCTCAACCTGTCGCCCCGTCTCGACCCCGGCCGGATCGAGCCACGCATCTACCGCCGCTGGCTCGACGGCGGGTACTTCCGCATGACCGCCGAGCGCGCCCGGGAGCAGGGCACCGAGCCGTTCGTGGTGGTCATCCCGCCCCCCAACGTGACCGCGGTGCTGCACATGGGGCACGGGCTCAACAACACCATCCAGGACGTGCTGGTGCGATGGCGCCGCATGCAGGGAAGGGCGGCCCTCTGGGTTCCCGGCACCGACCACGCCGGCATCGCCACCCAGAACGTGGTCGAGCGCCAACTCGCCGCCGAGGGCAAGAGCCGCCACGACCTCGGCCGTGAAGCCTTCCTCGCGCGCACCTGGGAATGGATCGACAGGACCGGCGGCCTGATCCTCGAGCAGTTGCGCGCGATCGGCTGTTCGTGCGACTGGGAACGCACTCGCTTCACGCTCGAGCCGGCGTTGAGCAAAGCCGTGCGCACGGTGTTCGTGCGCCTCTTCGAGAAGGGCCTGGTCTATCGCGGCGAGTACATCGTCAACTGGTGCCCCCGCTGCCTGACCGCGCTTTCCAACGAGGAAGCCGAGGGGCATGAGGTCGAAGGGACGCTTTACGATCTGCGCTATCCTCTGGAAAAGGCCGCCTGGAACCGCGCCGCCGAGGCACGCCGCCTGGGCGGATCGCTGGACCGCGCGGACGATGGCTCCTGGTATCTGACGGTCTCCACGACGCGCCCGGAGACCATGCTGGGCGACACCGCCGTGGCCGTCAATCCGCGGGACGAGCGCTACGCCGGACTCATCGGCGCCCATGCCGTGCTTCCGCTGGCCGGCCGTCGCATCCCCATCGTCGGCGACGATTTCGTCGATCGCGATTTCGGCACCGGGATGGTGAAGGTCACGCCCGCGCACGACATCAACGACTTCGAGATCTCTCGCCGCTCCGGGGCTCCGCTCCTGAACATCCTCACCCGGGATGCGCGCCTGAACGAGAACGTCCCGCCGGCCTTCCGCGGGATGAGCCGCGAGGAGGGACGCGGCGCCGTGCTGAAGGCGCTGGAGGCGGGCGGATTGGTGGCCGGCTCGAAGCCGCACCCGCACACCGTGCCCCGCTGCTACCGCTGCGACACGGTGGTCGAACCCCGGTTGAGCAAGCAGTGGTTCGTGCGCATGGAACCGCTCGCCGAACCGGCGCTCCAGGCTTCGCGCGACGGCGTCGTGACCTTCGTCCCCGAGCGACGCCGCAACGACTACGAGAAGTGGATGGAGAACATCCGCGACTGGTGCGTCTCGCGGCAGTTGTGGTGGGGGCACCGCATCCCCGTCTGGTACTGCGGGTGCGGCAACATCTTCGCCGCGCTGGACGACCCGGATGCCTGTCCGGCCTGCGGCTCCGGGGACCTGGAGCAGGATCCCGACGTGCTCGATACCTGGTTCTCGTCCTGGCTGTGGCCCTTCTCGGTTTTCGGGTGGCCCGAGGAATCCGAGGACCTCGATGTCTTCTACCCCGGGCACGTGCTCTCCACCGCCCCGGAGATCCTCTTCTTCTGGGTCGCCCGGATGATCATGTCCGGGTTCGAAGTCATGGGGGAGACGCCCTTCACCCAGGTGTATCTGCACGGCACGGTGCGCGACATCAGCGGGCACAAGATGTCCAAGTCTCGCGGCAACGGGATCGATCCGCTCGAGGTGGTCAGGCGCTTCGGAGCCGATGCGCTGCGCTATACGATGGTGGCCGAATGCGGGGTGGGAGCGGACATCCGCCTGGATCACACCGATCTGGAGGCTTCGTTCGCGCCGGGGCGCAACTTCGCCAACAAGCTCTGGAATGCCGGCCGCTTTACGCTCGCGAACCTCGGGGACGAACCAGCTCCGCGTCCCGAGGATGTGGAGGAGGATCTGGAGCTGGCCGACCGCTGGATGCTGTCGCGATTGTCCGTCTCTTGCCGGGAGGTGACGCAGGCGCTCGAAGCGTTCCGGCTGCACGAGGCTGCGGAGCGGCTGCGCCAGCTCTTCTGGGGCGAGTTCGCCGACTGGTACCTGGAGATGGTCAAGCCTCGCCTTCGCGGCGATGCGGGGGAGTCGAGCCGGGCGGCAGCCAGTGCGACGCTGGCGCGCGCCTTCGACACCATCCTGAGGCTGCTTCACCCCGTCGTGCCGTTCGTCACCGAGGCGCTGTGGGAACGGTTGCGGCTTCCCGAGCGCGCCGACCGCCCTCCCGCGCTGATGGTGGCTCCGTGGCCCGAGGCGCAGCCCCGGTGGGAGGCACCCGGGGTGGAACGTGAGGTGGCGGCTCTGCAGGAACTCATTACCGGGGTTCGGCGCCTGCGCAAGGAATACGGGGTCGGAGAGGGCCGGCGGGTAAACGTCGTCCTCACCTCGGTGGCTCCCGGGTTCACGGAGACCCTGGCCGCCGGAGAAGAGGCGATCGCGAGGCTCGCGCGCGTCGAGGCGGTGATGCTCGACGGAAGGCCTCGCGGCGTGGGCGCGCATGCGGTCCTGCAGAACGGCGCCGAAGTCTTCATTCCGCTCGAGGACGTCATCGACCTGGACCGGGAGCGGGAGCGCCTCCGGCGGGAGGTCGCGCGCCTGGGCGGGCAGATGAACGGGGCCCGCCGCAAGCTGGCCAACCGGAATTTTCTCGAGCGCGCGCCCGAACGGGTTGTGGCCCACGAGCGCGACAAGCTCGCCAGTTTCCGCGAACAGCACGACAAGCTGCAGGAGAAACTGGCGGCGCTGGCGCACCGGTGATCCCCGCACGCGAGCGGCTGCGCCGCCGGGATCCACAGCGGATACTCTTCCTGTTGCCCCCTGTTCTCGGCGCGCTGATGTCGGGATGTGCGCGCGAAGCCACGCCACCCGGCGGCCCTCCCGACCGGCTTCCCCCGATCGTGATCCTGAGCGAGCCGGATACATTCTCCACCGTTGAGCCCTTCCGTTCTCCGGTGACCCTCCGCTTCAGCGAGCGCATCAGCGAGCGGCCCAGCGCGGGCACCCTGGACCAGTCGGTGGTGGTGTCGCCGGCCTCGGGCGAGGTGCGCGTGTCGCACGGCCGCGAGGGACTCACGGTGCGCGCTCTAGGCGGATTCGAGGCCGGTCACATCTACCGCGTGACGGTGCTGCCGGTCATTCAGGACATGTTCGGCAATGCCCTTCAGGAACCTTTCGAACTGTTTTTCTCGACCGGGCCGGAGTTCACCCCCAACGTTGTCGCGGGCTCGGTCGTCGACCGGCTTACGGGCGAGCCCCTTCGTGACGCGCGGGTGGATGCGGCGGTCGCCGAAAGCGGCGTGGTGCACACCGCCGTCACCGACAGCGCGGGGATCTTCGCGCTGCGCTACCTGCCGGCGGGCGACTATGTGGTGAGCGCCTACCTGGACCGCAACCGGAACGCCCAGCCCGACTTCACCGAGCCCCAGGGAACGCGTCCGGCCCCATTGAACGGCGCTGGCGAAGCCGCCGACACGACGATTGTGCTCGAGGTCGCGCTGCTGGCGCGGGACACTACCTCGGCCCGGCTCGCGCGCGTCACCGTCGAGGATTCCATCAGCCTCGGCGTCTCCCTCGACGACTACCTCGATCCGGAGCTTCCATTGGACGACGTGCGCGTCGTGGTCACTTCCGACAGCGTCAACGCGCCCGGAGCCCTGGCCGTCCTCCATCAGCACGAAGCGGACGCCTATCGGAGCGCGCTGGCCGACAGCCTCGCGCGGGAACAGGCAGTACGGGACAGCGTGGCGCAGGCGCAGGCCGATTCGGTGGCGCAGGCGGAGGCTGCGGCAGGGGATACAACGGCGGCAGCCGATCCCGAAGCCGCACCCGGGCCGGCCGAGACGGAACCCGCCCCGCCGCCGGCTCCGGCGGCGCAGGACGCACCGGCAACCGGGGAAGCGGAGCAAGAACGGCCCACGGCGCAGCAAACCTTCGTCGTCATCCTGGACGGGGTGCTGGTCCCCGAGGTGCCCTACGAGGTCGAGATATCGAACATCACCAACATCAACGGCGTGGGGGAAGGCGGGGGAACCGTCGGCTTCAGCCGCCCCGCCCCGCCACCGCCCCCCGAAGACACCACGCAGGCCGAGGTGGACAGCGTTGCCACGGATACCATCCCGGCGCCTCCGGGCGACACGCTCGTTCCCGCCGACTCGACCGCTCGCGACACCATTCCCGCGGCAGCGGCCGGAGAAGCGGCGCCCGGCGACACGCTGACCGTCCCGGCGGACTCGGCCGCGCGCGACACCATTCCGCCTCCTCCGGACGACTCCGCCCGCAGGGACACGATCCCCTCGCCGGCCGCCGACTCCGTGCGCCGCGACACGGTACCGGCCCTGCCCGGTGATTCGTCGCGCCGCGGCACGGTTGCGATCCTCCCGGCCACGGACCTCCTCCGGCGCGGCAGGAGCGTCCGGATGCTGCCGGCACAGAGGCGGTTCTCCCGCGGCGGTCCGTCCGGCACGGTTCGATGACCGATCTGCGCCGCCACCTGCCGAGCGTCGACCGGGCGCTGGCTTCCACCGCCTTCGCCGCGCTGCTCGCCGAGCATCCACGCCAGTGGATCGTCCACCACCTGCGCTCGGCGCTGGACCACGCCAGGGAGGATCTCGCGCGCGGAACCGGCGACGCGCCGCCGGACATCGGCGACCTCGCCGGAGAGGTCGAAAAGGCGCTGGTCCTTGACGGCATCCCCTCCCTCCGACCGGTGATCAACGCCACCGGCGTGGTGCTCCACACCAACCTGGGCCGCGCGCCCATCGCGCCTGCCGCCCGCTCCGCCATGGCCCGCGCCGCGCGCGGGTACGGCAACCTGGAGTTCGACCTGGAGCGCGGGAGCCGGGGGTCGCGCTACGTGCACTGCGTACAACTCCTGCGGGAACTCACCGGGGCCGAAGCCGCGCTCGTGGTCAACAATGCCGCAGGCGCGCTGGTGCTGGGAATGAACACCCTGGCGGCGGGGAAGGAGGTCGCGGTCTCGCGGGGAGAACTGGTGGAGATCGGAGGCGGCTTCCGCATACCGGAAATCCTGGTACGCAGCGGGGTCCGGCTGCGCGAGGTGGGCTCCACCAATCGCACCCGCATCGCCGACTACGAGGCAGCGCTCGAAACCGGCGAGGTCGCGGCATTGCTCAAGGTGCACCGCTCCAACTTCCGCATCGAGGGGTTCACCGAAGAGGCCGGCGTCGCCGAGCTGGCGGAGCTGGCCGATCGCCTGGGCGTCCACTTCTTCCACGACCTGGGCACCGGGCTGATGATGGACTCCGCCGCGCTCGGCCTTCCGGGAGAACCGCGGGTGGCCGACAGCCTGGCGAACGGAGCTCACGTGGTCGGCTTCTCGGGGGACAAGCTGCTGGGCGGCCCGCAGGCCGGCATCCTCGTGGGACGGGGCGAGCCGATCGCGAGGATGCGGCAGAACCCGCTCTGCCGCTCCCTGCGCGTCGACAAGGTGACGCTGGCGGGGCTGGAGGCGACCCTGCGTCTCTACAGGGATCCCGGCCGCGCGCTCGCGGAGATCCCGGCGCTGCGCATGATCGCCGCCTCTCCCGAGGAGCTGCTCGAGCGGGCCACCCGCCTTGCCGCAGCTCTGGAGGCCCGCGGCGTGCCGGCCCGCGTGAGTCGCGGAACTTCGCTCGTGGGGGGCGGAACCTGTCCAGGGGTCGCCCTCGACACGTTCGTCGTGGAACCGGACACCGGCGGGCGATCCGTGTCCGCCGTCGCGCGGCGCCTGAGACGCGGCGATCCGCCGGTGCTCGCGCCCGTGGAGAACGATCGCCTCGTCCTCGATCCACGCACTGTCGAGCCCGAAGAGGAGTCCCTACTCGTGGAACGGCTTGTGCGCGCGTGCTCTTCTGACAAGGATTGAGGCGCGATTGTCTGCGCCCGGGAGGCGTTGGCGCGCGAGCCCGACGAGGGGTCGGCGGGGCAGGGGAACACGGACGCGCCAGCCGGGTTTTTCCCGTTGACCCGTCAACTGATGGAGTCGCACCCTCAGGAGCAAGACCATGCAGATTACCCTGACGCCTGAAGCTACCGAGAAGATCCGGCAGTTTCTGGAAGATCATGATTCAAGGTCCGCCGCCGGACTGCGTGTCGCCGTGCTTCCCGGCGGTTGTTCCGGCTTCCAGTACGGACTGAACATCGAAGAGGCCCCCGAGGAAGACGACGAAGTGCTGGAACTCGACGACTTTCGGGTTTTCGTGGACCCCTTCAGCGCCCAGTACCTCGAGGGCGTGCAGATCGACTATGTGTCCGGCATGATGGGACAGGGCTTCAGCTTCACCAATCCCCAGGCTTCGGGCGGATGCGGCTGCGGAAGCTCCTTCACGGTCTGATCCCGTTCCCGGTCCGAGCGGACCGCCCCAGGACCCTCGCAGCGGATACATCACGCAGGTGATCCGCCTACGGACCTTCACCGGTGCGGACGGCTTCCAGCAGAACGCCTGGCTGGCGATCTGCGACGCAACCCGCGAGACACTGGTCATCGATCCGGGCGCAGCGGCCCCCGACATGTGCCGCGCGATCGAAGCGGACCATCTGGATGTAAAGGCTGTCGTGCTGACCCACGCCCATTTGGACCATGTCGAGGGCGTCCCCGACATCCGTGTCGTCACGGACGCCCCGATCTTCCTCCATCCGGCCGATGGCTTCCTCTACCGGGCCGCGACCGAACAGGCGACTGCTTTCGGTGTGCACGCGCCGCGGCTGCCCGCCGTCGACGAAGCGCTCGCCCACGGGGACGAGCTCCGTTTCGGGAAGTGCGCATTCCGCGTGCGCCACGCCCCCGGTCACTCTCCCGGTCATGTCGTGCTGGTCAATGAGCACGAGCGGATCGCCGTAGTGGCGGACGTCGTCTTCGCGGGTTCGATCGGACGCACCGACCTGCCGGGTGGAGACATGCAGCAGTTGCTGCACTCGATCCGCGAACAGGTGCTGACGCTCCCCGACGACACCCGTCTGTTCACCGGGCACGGTCCGGAGACCACGGTGGGATGGGAGCGCCGAACCAACCCCTTTCTGATGCCCTTCCAGGGAGGCGAGTTCGTGTGAGCCTGCCCGTGGCGGTGTTCGCGTCCGGTTCAGGCTCGAACCTGCAGGCAATCCTCGACTATCACGCCGGCCTCGCCGCACCCCCCTGGCGAGTTGAACTGGTCGTCAGCGACCAGGAAGACGCCAGGGTGCTCCAGCGCGGCCGCCATGCCGGGATTCGGGCTCGCTTTCTCCCGGTCGCGGGGCGATCGTCCGGCGATGTCGCAGGCGAAACGCTCGACCTCCTCCGCTCCAGCGAAATCGGGTTCGTCGCGCTGGCGGGCTATCTCCGGCTGATTCCCGCGCCTGTCGTCGCGGCGTTCCGCGAGCGGATGGTCAACATCCATCCCGCGCTTCTCCCGGCGTTCGGAGGGAAGGGAATGTACGGGATGCGCGTGCACGAGGCAGTGCTGGCTGCCGGTGCGACGGTAACCGGGCCCACGGTGCACTTCGTGGACGAGGAGTACGATCGGGGTCCGATCATCGCCCAGTGGCCGGTACCGGTGCGGGCGGGCGATGACCCGCACACGCTCGCCACCCGCGTGCTTCGCGTCGAGCATCTCCTCTATCCGCGGGTGGTGGACCAGTTGGGCCAGGCTCTCGCCCGGGAGTGCCGGCCGGCGCCGTTTTCGCCGCCGGGAACTGCCTTCCTGGCGCATTCACGGGCCACAGTCGACCTTGAGCGCGCGATTTCCGCCGGCTTCGCAGCGCGGACCAGCGCCGCCGCGCACGGTAATGAGGAGCGAAGATGACTCGAAGACGCGCGCTGCTGAGCGTCTCGGACAAGAGCGGGATCGAAGAGTTCGCCCGCGGTCTCGTCCGCCGCGGATGGGAGATCGTCTCGACCGGGGGCACGGCGCGCGCACTCGCCGATGCGGGGCTCCCCGTCGTGCAGGTGGCCGAGGCCACCTCACACCCGGAAATGATGGACGGACGGGTCAAGACCCTGCACCCGGCCATCCATGCGGGAATCCTGGCCCGGGGCGGGAACAGGGACGACGCGGCCGCCCTCGCGGGGCAGGGCTACGCGCCCGTGGGCCTGGTGGCGGTCAACCTCTACCCGTTCCGGGAAGCCGTGGCGAAAGGCGGCGTTTCGGTGGGTGACGCGATGGAGCAGGTGGACATAGGCGGACCCACCATGATCCGCGCGGCGGCGAAGAACCACGCCGATGTCTGGGCCGTGGTGGATCCCGCCGACTACCCGCGCGTGCTCGCGGCCCTGGACCGGGAAGGAGACGGCCGGGCGCTTCGCCGGGAGCTGGCGGTGAAGGTGTTCGCGCACACGAGCGGATACGACGATGCCGTGGCGGGATGGTTGGGGAAGGCCGACGGAAGCGGAGGCGGAATGTTCCCGGCCCGCCTCGCGTTGTCCGCCGAACTGGAAGGCACGCTGCGCTATGGCGAGAATCCGGACCAGGAGGCCGCGTTCTATCGCTGGCGCGGACAGGGGCGCATCGGCCTGGCCGGCCTCGAGCAGCTCCACGGCAAGGCGCTCTCCTACAACAACTATCTCGACCTCGACGGCGCCCTCCAGTGCCTCGCTCCGTTCGCTTTCTCGGCGCGCCCCGCGGTGTGCATCGTCAAGCACACCACTCCCGCGGGGATGGCGCTCGCGGAGACGCTGGAAGAAGCCTACCTGCGGGCTCTCCGAACCGACCCGGTGAGCGCCTTCGGCTCCGTGATCGCAGTCAACCGGCGCATCGACGCCGCCACCGCCACACACATGTCGGAACTCTTTATCGAGTGCCTGGTCGCGCCCGCCTTTGACGACGAGGCCATGGAGATCCTGGCGCGCAAGTCCGGCCTCCGCCTGCTGGCCATGTCCGGTGACCCGGTCGCGCGCGCCGACCTGCCGCTCGACCCGGACCGCGTCGACTGGTGGCGGGCCGCCTCGTCCGCGCGCCGCGCTTCGGCCGCGTTCCTCGCGGCGCACGGCCGCCTCCCCGAACCGCGCACGCTGCGCACCGTCTCGGGCGGCCTGCTCGCCCAGTCGGTTCCATCGCCGCCTTTCTACGGGCTTGAGAGCGCGGAGTGGAAGGTCGTGACCCGCCGTACACCCTCAGCGCGCGAACTCGACGACCTGGACTTCGCCTGGTCGGCGGTCGCGGGGGTGAAGTCGAACGCCATCCTGCTCGCGCGCGACGGCTCCACCCTGGGCATCGGCATGGGACAGGTGAGCCGGGTGGATGCATCCGAGCTCGCGGTCAGAAAGGCCGCCGCCGCGGGGCTCGACCTTTCCGGGTGCGCCCTCGCCTCCGATGCCTTCTTCCCCTTCCGGGACGGTGTCGACGCAGCAGCGGCGGCCGGTGTTCGCGCCATCGTGCAACCAGGCGGTTCGATCCGCGACGAAGAGGTCATCGCCGCAGCGGACGAGCACGAGGTCGCGATGGTCTTTACGGGAAGGCGGCTCTTCCGGCACTGACGGGAGGCGGTTTTCCTGCCGGCCGACCTCGAACGGCCATCGGAGCCGCTGCGACGGCACCGGCCGGCAGGCCCGGCGTCCCGCGGGTCAGTTCGCGAATACGTCCAGTTTCAGATACGCGATCCGTCCCGCGATCCCGTAGGGCGACTCGGGGGCGTAGTTCAGGGACCAAAGCTGCGCGACGTGGTCGTCCGGGAGCCGGGCCGGCAGCTTGTCGAACAGGTTGTTCGCACCCAGCCCTACCCGGATCCGGTCGTCGATCGTAAACGTGACTTCGACATCCGCGATGGCCGCGCCGCTGATCCCGGTCGGATCCTCGAACACGGTGGGCACCATGATCGACCCCATTTGCCGCATGCGAACGCGGGCGCCGAAGCCCGACGCCCATCTCACGTCTCCGCTGAAAGCGATGCGCGTGCCGGGTTGAGCCCGGGTGATGAGCATCGTCTGCGTATCGCGGATGAAATGGGGGTTCCGGTTCGCGGTGATCGCGGTCTCGTTCCGGTGCAGACTGGCCGAGAGATCGGCGGCGCCCCAATCCATGCCACGGAAGTGCCAGCCGGCCACGACATCCAATCCCCGGGTGCGTGTATCGATCGCGTTCGTCCAGAACGCAACCGCATCCACCGGTCGGCCCTGGAACTGCGCGTTGGCGCGCAGGCCGTGCTCGGCGCCAAGCGCCTCCGTGAGAGCGATCGCGTCCTCGACTGCCACGCGATAGTAGTCTGCGGTCAACCGGAATCCGCTCTGGTGTGCGAAGACAAGGCCTCCCGTGAGGCTGAGAGACGTCTCGTGGCCAAGCGAGCAGGCCTCGAAGTCCGCACAGGCGATGGGATCGCCCTCGGGGAGGAATCCGTTCGTGCGCAGCCCGGCGCTGCTCCCCACGAAGCCCAGTGTGT
>VYDD01000139.1:36025-39696 GCA_009843625.1 Gammaproteobacteria bacterium
GTTGAAGCCGCGCTGGGGCAGGCCCGGCGCCCGGAATCCGGTCGAGACTGCGGCCCGCAGCGCGGCTCCCGATTCCCCCAGTTCGAGCCGGGTCGCCAGCCTGGCGGTGAGAGAGCTGCCGGCATCGCTGTAGTCTTCGAAGCGCAGCGCTCCTCCCAGCGTGAGCGCCTCGTCCCGGGGCCTGATCTCCGAGTCCGCATAGACGCCCACGCTGAGCCGGTCCCGTTCGCTCTCGACCGCGGACTGGGGGCTGTAGCCCGGGTAGCCCTGCATGCCGCAGCTCGCCACTTCGGTTCCGTCCATGTTCAAATCGTGGGCGGCGGGAAAACTGCCGGCGGTATTGCCGGGCCCGCAGCCATAGCTCACCGGATCACCCGCGTCCATCCAGTAGCTTTCGCTGCGCAATGCCGCGCCCACGGCCAGCAGCCCCGGACTCGAGCCCAGTTCCAGCTCGCGCTGGGCGTCGGCGTTCAGGTGCAATTGGCGCAGGGTCAGCGTTCCGCTGTGGGCTGAGCGGGGGCCCGCGGCGGCGGCGATTTCCGCAGCCGACGCCGCTGGATTGCCGGCGAGGTGCGCCGCGGCGTAGGACGGGTTGATGGAGTTGGCCACGTCGAACGCGAAGCGACCCTGGCCGAAGCCGGCGCTCAATTCGGCCGACCACGCGTCCAGGTCTCCCCGGATCCCCCCGACCAGCGATGCGTCCGTCAGGTCGGACTCCTCGGTAGGAAAAAAGCCATCGGGGTACACGTAGGAGACGTTGCGCGGGACCCAGTCGGCCTTCCGGTACAGGCCGTCCGACACCGCGCTGCGGCGCGAATAGCCGCCGAACGCGAAAAGCTCCGCCGTTCCGCCGACGGGCAGTGCGGCGTTTGCCATCACGGCGCCCCCCTCGTAGTCCGGTTCACCGTTGCGCGACAGGTACATCACTTTGCCCCCGTCCGCACACGGCGGATAGGCCGGATTCGGACCGAAGCAGGTAGGTGCTTCACCACCCCTCTGGCTGGGCGTCTGCCGCGAGTATTCCCCGGTGAAGTTCAGGAATCCGCCGCGCTCCCCCAGCCCCAGCCCGACATTCCCGGAGGTCAGGAGCCGTTCGCCGTCCCCGAAGGAGGTTCGGCCCAGGTACGTGGACCAGCGGGAGCCGGCGGCCGCATCCCTCAGGACGACGTTGATGACCCCGGCGATGGCGTCCGACCCGTACTGGGATGCTGCGCCCTCGCGCAGAACTTCGATGCGTTCGATGGCATGAATCGGGATGGCGCGCAGATCGGTGCCGGTGGTGCCCATGCCCAGCATGGTGAGTACCCTGGCAAACGCGATCCCGTGCCGGCGCTTGCCGTTGATCAGCACCAGCACCTGATCCGGGTTCATCCCGCGCAGCGTGGCCACGTGGAACGCCGCACCGTCGCCTACCGTCAAGCGCGTCGAGTTGAACGACGGCGCGATCCTCCCCAACGCTTCGCCCAGATCGATGTCACCCAGGCGGGACAGCTCCTCGGAGCCGTAGATGTCCACCGGGACGGGGAGCAGCACCGGATCCCGTATCTGTGCCCGCGAACCGACCACGACCAGCAGGGAATCCCCGGCCACAACCGTATCCGGGGGTTCCTGCCCCGCCACCGGCGATACCCCCAGTGCCTGGAGGCAGCAGACCACCATCAGCACCGAGCCGCGCGCCGACGTTCGATGAAGGCGGCAGTGCTTCGCGCGAGGCCGACGGGAGGGGAGCCGCACTGACAAACCGGCCATGGTGTCCTCCAACATGAGGCGCGTGAACGCGTGCGGATAACGCGCTGCCGGTTGCATGATGGAAAGGGGTCCGAATGGCGGCAAGGCTCTTCCCGCGTTCTGCCTCCGCCGACCGGACGCTACACCGGGTTCGGTTGTCGGTTACGCGGCTCTTGACTCTGGCGGCGAGCCGCGACGGTCTCGAATGGTGCCGGTCTCGCGATGCTGGGCGACCAGACGTGTCAGCTGAGCACGCGAGAGCCCGGTCACTGTGGTCAGGAACGTCTTCAGCAAGCTCTTGTCGCGCTTCCTGAGGTCGTGGTATTCGAATTTGTCCAGTGTCCTACGGATGAAATCGTATATGGATTCACGGCTTTCAGTCCCCAACCCCGGGGCGTCGGCGACGTTCAGGAAGCGCCGAACCTGGTCGAGAGTGCGAAGACGCGTAATGCGGCGCATCACAGTTCACTCCTCGTGGTTCAAAAGTTGCCCGCGAGCCGTATTTCAGGCTCACTATTCTCAATTGTCGAGCTCATTGTCATCATCTGCTGGCCGGGCCAGCTCCGGAGAATGTCCTCCTGTCAGCTTGTGGGTTTGCGTCCCAAGTCTCGGGCTCATATTCCGGATCCGAACCATCGACGTGCGGCAGAAAGTGACCGTACAGTCGGCTCAATGCCTCGGGAACGGACTCCTGCATGCTGCTCTTGCAAACGCCGTGCCGGATCCTGGATCTGCCGCGCCGCCCGCAACTCCGGGCCCCTTCTGCCATACCCCGTGCGGTACCTCCGGTGCCCGGGCCACCGGGGGACGCCGGAATCGCCCGCCTTCGAGGCAGTGCCTCCAGCGGTCTCCCGCGTCGGAGATCTCGCTCCGCGACAGGGTTTGCGGGCCGCCTCCGGAAGGCTTCGCCGGCCTGTGGCGCACCCCCGGAATCGCCCTGCGGGCGCTCCGTTCCGGCTTGACCGGGTGGGGACGCATGGGTAGCTTTCTGCCACCCGAACTCCTGCGAAACCCCTCCACATGCGGGCGACTCGATGTCGGACGCCTACCTGCCGATCCTGCTCATCTTCGGGGTCTCCGCCCTCAACGCAGTGTTCATGGTGGCGTTGTCTCACATCCTCAATCCTCGCCGGCCAACTCCGCAAAAGGCAATGCCTTACGAGTCCGGCATGATCCCGCTGGGCGACACACGGGCCCGCTTCTCGGTGAAGTTCTACCTCGTCGCCATCAGCTTCATCGTCTTCGACCTGGAAGCGGTCTTCCTCATCCCCTGGGCCGTCGAGATGCGCGCGCTGGGGTGGAGTGGATTCGTGGCTGCTTCCATCTTCGTGGCGGTGCTCACCGCGGGGTTGGTGTACGAATGGAAGAAAGGAGGCCTCGATTGGGACTGAGCGAAAAGCCTGCTGAGAGCCTTCCCGTGGCCTCCTCGCCGCCAGGCGGGGTATTGGGCGCGGGAACGCCGACCTTTCTGACCACGCGCCTCGACTTCGTCGTCAACTGGGCCCGGCGCAACTCGCTCTGGCCCATGCCCTTCGGCACCGCCTGCTGCGCCATTGAGATGATGGCTGCGGCCGCCAGCAACTTCGACCTGGCGCGCTTCGGGATGGAGCGCATGTCGTTCAGCCCCCGCCAGGCCGACGTCCTGATCTGCGCGGGGCGGGTGCCCTACAAACTCGCGCCCGTCCTGCGCCGCATCTGGGACCAGATGCCCCAGCCGAAGTGGGCCGTCTCCATGGGCGCGTGCGCTTCTTCCGGGGGCGTGTTCGACGTGTACTCCATGGTGCAGGGGATCGACACCATCATCCCCGTGGACGTCTACGTGCCGGGCTGTCCGCCAAGACCGGAAGGGCTCATCTACGGGCTCATGATGATTCAGGAGAAAATCCGGCAGGAGCGGTTGAGCGAGCACGGCACCCTGCGTGCCGAGGATCCGGCAGAGGTGG
>VYDD01000139.1:39706-47917 GCA_009843625.1 Gammaproteobacteria bacterium
CGGCCTGGTGGGGGGGGCGCTGCGCGGCCCCGGCGGGGCCTTGGAGCGGGTGGGGGGGGGGCGCGGGGCCTCCGACGCCGACGAGGTGCTGGCGCTCTCCGGACCCTTCGGCAATTCGACCCGGCAGAACCGGGTGAGCGGCCCCACCGGATCCGACGCCTCCGACCGGCCCGACGACCGGATTCCGTGACCCGACCCGACCGCCACAGCATGTCGGCTTCCGCCACCGTTGAAGCTCTGCGCGCCGCATTCCCCGACGCCGTCGTGCGCGACCTGGTGCAATCCGGGGACCAGCAGGTGGTCTACATCGACCCCGGCCGCAACGCGGAGGTGCTGGACTGGCTGCGCACCGATCCCGGCGAGCGCTTCAACCTGCTGGTGGACGTTACCGCGGTCGATTACGGCGACGGGCGCCCGCTCGAGGTTGTCTACCAGCTCTGGTCCATCCCGCACCGCAAGGCACTGCGGGTGAAGTGCGAGCTGCCGCTTTCCCGCCTCGCGATCGCCTCGGTGACCGCTCTCTGGAGCGCGGCCGACTGGCTCGAGCGCGAGGTCTACGATCTGTTCGGGATCGAGTTCCGGGGGCATCCGGACCTGCGCCGCATTCTCATGCCCGAGAACTACGCCGAGGGCCATCCCCTGCGGAAGGATTTCCCGCTGCGCGGCCGTTTCTCCCGCGCCGAGCAGACCCGGCGCGCCCTCTCGCAGGACCTGGAGCAGTACTACATGCCGGAGGAACTGGAGGGACGTGGCGCGCCCCAGATCGTGCCCGCGGACGAATCGCCGACCTCCGCCCGGGAGAGCATCGGCCGATGACGCGGCGGACGGTGGATATCCCGGTGGGGCGGGGAGCGGAGATGGGGATGTACGCCCGGCCCGCCATGGGACCGCTGGCTCCCGTCGATGTCGCATAGCCCGACATCGGGTCCGAGGAGATGCTCATCAACATCGGGCCCCAGCACCCCGCCACGCACGGCGTGCTGAGGCTCATCTGCGAACTGGACGGGGAGACCGTGCTGTCGGTCACGCCGCATATCGGCTACCTGCACTCCTCCTTCGAGAAGCTGGGCGAGTACCGCACGTATAACCAGATCGTGCCGCTGACCGACCGCATGGACTACCTGGCGCCGCTGATCTACAACTGCGCCTACGCCATGGCGGTCGAGAAGCTGATGGGCATCGAGGTCACCGAGCGCTGCAAGGTGGTGCGCGTGATCTGCCTGGAGCTGGACCGCATCTTCTCGCACCTGCTCTGGCTGGGCACCACCGCCATCGACGTCGGCGCTTTCACCCCCTTCCTGTACGCCTTCCAGGAGCGCGAGCGCATCTACCAGCTGCACGAGGAGCTGACGGGCGCCCGCATCACGACCTCCGCCACCCGCGTCGGGGGCATGATGTCGGATCTGCCGCCGGGCTGGGCCGAGGGCGTGCGCGAGTTCATCGATACCTTCCCCCGCACGCTGAACGAGATCGACGCGCTGCTCACCACCAACGCGATCCACCAGGGCCGCACCATGAATATCGGCGCGATCGGTCCCGAAGACGCGGTTGACTGCGGCCTCACCGGCCCAAACCTGCGCGCCAGCGGGGTGGACTACGACGTGCGCAAGGACCGGCCCTACTACGACTACGAGACCTACGACTTCGAAGTCCCGGTCGGCGAGAACGGGGACTGCTACGACCGCTACCTGGTGCGCATGGAGGAGATGCGCCAGAGCGTGGCCATCCTGCATCAGGCGCTGGACCGTCTTCCTGATGGCCCCATCAACGTCGAGGACCCGCGCATCAGCCTGCCGAGCAAGACCGACTGCATGAGCGACATGGAGTCGATGATCCACCACTTCAAGCTGATCATGGACGGCATCGACGCGCCCGCCGAAGACTGCTACTTCTCCGTCGAGGGGTCGAAGGGGGAGCTGGGCATGTACCTGGTGGGCGACGGGGGCCCCAAGCCGGTGCGCTGGCGCATCCGCCCGCCCTCCTTCGTCAACCTGTCCGCGATCGCGAAGCTGGCCGAGGGGCACCTGGTGGCCGACCTCATCATGATCAACGCGAGCCTCGACATCGTCCTGGGCGAGATCGACCGATGAGCGCTCCCGCCCGCGTGCCCTTCCGCAACCCCGGCTGGGCCGGCAACACGGGAGAGTTCGACCTTACCGAAGCGGAGGTGCGCGGCACCGATTTCGTGGGCGAGCGGCCCCTCGACGGAGGCCACGAATCGGCGGCTCCCTCGTATCCCTACATGCTCCCCGACAAGGATCCGGACGCGGTCCTCTTCGAGGGTCCCTATCGGGAGCGCTTCGAGAAGATTCGCACGCGCTACCCGACCGCGCGCGCCGCCCTCATTCCGACGCTGAACCTGGCCCAGGAGCTGCGCGGCCACGTCTCCCCCGAGACGATGGACGAGGTGGCGGCGCTGCTCGGCCTGGCGTCGGCCGAGGTGCGCGGTACGGTCACCTTCTACACGATGTACAACAAGCGGCCGGTGGGGCGGTTCCTCATCCAGGTCTGCACCAACATCAGCTGCAGCCTGTGCAAGGGCGAGGAGGTGCTGGAAGCCTTCCTGCGGCACACGGGCACCGAGTTGGGAGAGACCTCCGGGGACGGCGACTTCACCGTCATCGAGGTGGAGTGCCTGGCCGCGTGCGGGTTCCCGGTGGCCGTGCAGATCAACTCCCGCTACTACGAGAACGTGCTGCCGGACGACGTGCCCGCCCTGCTGCAGCGCCTCAGGGAGCACGGCGAGTAGATGGCCTACCCCTACGTGCACGAGCGCGAGGTGCGCATGATCTCGCGCAACTTCGGGGATCCCGCGGCGCGCACGCTCGACGGATACCGGGAGCGGGGCGGATACAAAGGGCTCGAGCGAGCCTTCGAGATCGGGCCGGCCGCGGTGATCGACGAAGTGAAGGCATCGGGACTGCGGGGCAGGGGAGGAGCCGGGTTCCCCACCGGGCTCAAGTGGAGCTTCATGCCGAAGGCGGGGGTCAAGCCGCATTACCTGCTTTGCAACGCCGACGAATCGGAGCCCGGCACCTTCAAGGACCGCGAGCTGATTCGCTGGGATCCCCATCAGTTGATCGAAGGGTGCCTGATAGCAGCCTATGCGATGGGTTCGCGACACGCCTACATCTATCTCCGCGGCGAGTTCTTCGAAGCCAGCCAGGTCATGGCGCGGGCGGTCGAGGAGGCGTACGAGCGAGGGTTTGCCGGGCGCCGCATCCTGGGCTCGGAAAACGACATCGAGGTGACCGTGCACGTGGGTGCCGGGGCATACATCTGCGGTGAAGAGACCGGCCTCATGAACTCCCTCGAGGGCCGTCGCGGGGAGCCGCGGGTGAAGCCGCCCTTCCCGGCCGCCGTGGGCGTGTATTCGATGCCCACGACCATCAACAACGTCGAGACGCTGGCGGCCGTGCCCCACATCGTGGAGCACGGGGGCGAGTGGTACCGGCAGTGGGGCACCGACAAGTCCCCCGGCACCAAGCTCTTTTGCGTGAGCGGCCACGTGGAGAAGCCCGGCAACTACGAGCTGCCGCTGGGTTTTCCGATGATGGAGCTGATCGAGGACGTGTGCGGCGGCATGGCCGGAGGACGGGCGCTCAAGTCCGTGATCCCGGGCGGCAGTTCCGTTCCGCTCATGGATGTCGAGGATTGCCGGGAATGCACGCTGTGCTATGAGGGGGTGGAGGCCGCGGGTTCGATGCTTGGCTGCGCTTCGGTCATCGTGATGGACGACCGCACCAACATCGTGCGCGAGGTGCGGCGCATGGTCCAGTTCTACGCGCACGAGTCCTGCGGGCAGTGCACCCCCTGCCGCGAGGGCACTCCCTGGATGACGCAGGTGCTTCGCCGCATCGAAGCGGGCGGGGGCACCGAGGCCGACCTGGACACGCTGCTCGACATGAGCGCCCAGATGACCGGCACCACCATCTGCGTGCTGTCCGACTCGGCGGCGGCCCCGGTGGTCTCCTCCATCGAGAAGTTCCGGGACGAGTACCTGGCCCTGATCCACGGCGCCGAGAGAGCGGAGGTCGCGTGAGCACCGTCACCCTGACCATCGACGGCCAGCGGGTCACGGTCCCCGAGGGCACCTCGCTGCTGCATGCGGCCGAGGAGATCGGCGTGGAGGTGCCGCACTACTGCTATCATGCCGCGCTGTCCGCGCCCGCCCAGTGCCGCCTCTGCCTGGTGGACGTGGAAGGCGCACCCAAGCCCATGCCCTCCTGCGTCACCCAGGCCCAGGACGGCCAGGTGGTGCGCACCGACGAGGGGCTGGCGCGCGAGATGCGCAAGGGCGTGCTCGAGTTCTACCTCATCAACCACCCGCTGGACTGTCCCATCTGCGACCAGTCCGGGGAGTGCAAGCTGCAGGACTACGTTCACTCCGAGGGCCGCGCGCACGGCCGCGGGGTCGAGCCCAAGCGCGTGTTCGGCCGAGACGACTTCGGAGGCGACGTCCTCTTCTACGGCGACCGCTGCGTCATGTGCACCCGCTGCGTGCGCTTCATGGAGGAGATGGCCCAGGATCCCGTGCTGACGGTGGTGGAGCGGGGCGACCGGGCGGTCATCGACACCTTCTTCGAGCAGGGACTGAAGGACTCCTCCTGGTCGGGCAACATCGTCGACATCTGCCCGGTGGGGGCGCTGGTCTCCAAGGACTTCCTGCACAAGGCGCGCGCCTGGGATCTCGACCACACCCCGTCCGTGTGCCCCAACTGCTCTCAGGGATGCAACGTCGACATCCACACCCGCGACAACGTGGTGCATCGGCTCAAGCCCCGGGAAAACCCGGAGGTCAACGGCCACTGGATGTGCGACTACGGCCGCGGCCACTACGAGTGGATGAACCGGAGCGACCGGATCGAAGAGCCCTTTGTGCGAGGGGACGGCGGCTGGTCGGCGCCCGGATGGCACGGAGCTCTCGCCTCGTTGCGGGAGCGGCTCCAGGATTGCCGCGGTCCCGTCCACGCCGTCGCTTCCGCGCACGCATCCAACGAGGATCTGGCCGCCCTGCGGGAGCTGGTGGAGCGAATCGGCGGAGGCGACATCGTGTACCGCTCGGCGAGAGCCCCGGACGAGGTCCCGCTGCCCGGCTTCCCCATGCTGGCCCGCCGCCGCGACCTGGCGCCCAACACCCGCGGCGCAGAACTGCTGGGGATGCGCCGGGTCGGAGGCGACGACGCCAGCGGAGGGCTGGACGAGGTGGCGGCGAGCACCGGCACGCTGATCGTGCTGGGCGATGAACTGGCCGACCAGCCGGAGGACTTCGGCTCGCGTGCGGAGCTCTTCGCATATCTCGGAGCCCACCCGGCGCCGGCCGCCCGCAGCGCGCACTTCGTGCTCCCGGTCACCACCTTCGCGGAGCAGGAGGGGACCTTCACCAACGTGCAGACCCGTGTGCAGCGCTTCGAGCCCGCGCTCAGGGCCCCCGGGAGCGCCCAGCCCGCGTGGCAGGTGCTCGGCGCACTGACCGCCTCCCTCGCGGGAGAACGATGAACGAACTCTCGCCAACGGCCTTCCTGATCGCCGCCGCCGTCAAGGTGCTGGCCGTGTTCACGGCGCTGATGGTGGCGATCATGTACGCCACCTGGGCCGAACGGCGCCTCTCGGCCTTCATCCAGGATCGCCTGGGGCCGAACCGGGTAGGCCCGTTCGGGCTCCTGCAGCCCATCGCCGACGGCCTCAAGAACATCATCAAGGAGGAGACCGACCCGGCCACCGCGTCGCGCTTCTTCTTCGTTCTGGGCCCGATGCTGTCGATCATGCCGGCGCTGGTCACATTCGCCGTGATTCCCTTCGCCGCCCCGCTGCCCACGCCGTGGGGAGCGGTCGACATGATCGTCGCAGACCTGCCGGTGGGGGTGCTCTACATCCTCGCCATCGGCTCGCTCGGGGTGTACGGGATCTTCCTGGGCGGCTGGTCGTCAAACAACAAGTACGCGCTGCTGGGCGGCCTGCGCGCCTCCGCCCAGATGGTGAGCTACGAAGTCGGGCTGGGGCTCTCGCTGATCCCGGTCATGATGCTTGCGGGCAACGTCACCCTCACCCGGATGGTCGCCGATCAGCAACTGGGGCTGTGGTACATCCTCCCCCTGTCGCTCGGCTTCCTGCTCTTCCTCATCTCGGCGTTCGCGGAGACCAACCGGCTGCCCTTCGACATGCCGGAGGCCGAATCCGAGCTCGTGACCGGATATCACACCGAGTATTCGTCCATGAAGTTCAGCATGTTCTTCATCGCCGAATACGCGCACGTGATCACCGCCTCGGCGCTCATGGCCACGCTCTTCCTGGGCGGATGGGACATCCCCTTCTGGTCGGGGGACAACTTCATCCCGTACGAGGGCGGGCTCATCTCCGGATTCACCGCGGCGGGCGACCCCATCCCGGCGCAGCTGTCGATCTGGACCACGCTGCTCACGCTGGGCGCCTTCATGCTCAAGACCGCCTTCTTCGTGGTCCTCTACATCTGGGTGCGCTGGACGCTTCCGCGCTTCCGCTACGACCAGGTCATGCACCTGGGCTGGAAGGTGATGCTGCCCACGGCGCTCGCCTACGTCATGCTCGTGGGCGCCACCATCCTGGTGCTGGATCAGCTGGGGGTGTCCGGCGGACCGGGCTTTGCCCTGGCGTTGACCGGAGTGAGCCTCGTCGCCACCGCCATGTTCGCCCTCTACCTCGACCGCGGCCGCATCATCACCGGGGCCGCGCCAGCCGGACGGGCCGCGCGCCCGGCGCCGGCCGCCCACCCATGATCCCGCGGGAGTCGCCATGGCCATATCGGTGAAAGTGATACGCCGGCCCGAAGCGGCCCGGAGTTCGTATCTGAGAGCCGCCCTCAAGGGCATGTCGCTGACCTTCCGGCACATGGTCAACCCGCGCAAGGTGACGCGCAGCTATCCCGAGGAGCCCACGGAACTCCATCCCCGCTGGCGCGGGACCCACCGCATGGAGGTGCACGCCGACGGGCGTCCCAAGTGCGTCGCGTGCGGCCTCTGTCCCACGGTCTGCCCGGCCAACTGCATCCGCCTGGTGGGCGGCGAGGACGATCAGGGCAACCGCTACCCCATCGTCTACGAGATCGACGAGTTCCGCTGCATCTTCTGCGGCATGTGCCAGGAGGTGTGCCCGGTGGAGGCGATCCACGTGGGCCAGCACTTCGAGAACGCCGAGTACACGCGCGAGCGCTTCGTCTACGACCTCGACCGGCTGATGGAGCAGGAGCACCCGGTCACCGCGCTCTGGGACCCCTCCGACCCCGCATCGGAGTGAGGGGATGGAGCTGATCCTCTTCTATGTCTTCGCCGTGACCGTGGTGGGCGGAGGCATCGGGGTGGTGGCGAGCCGGAACCCCGTGGCCAGCCTCATGTTCATGGTGGTGTCCCTGGCGAGCGTGGCCGGGATCTACGTGCTCCTAGAAGCGCACTTCCTGGCCGCCATCCAGGTCATGGTCTACGCCGGCGCCATCATGGTGCTTTTCCTGTTCGTGATCATGCTCCTGAACCTGGGGCACGACTACCGGGACGACCTGGTGCGCGGACTCTACGCCGTGTGCGCCTTCGTCGTCTCGGGGGCGATCTGCGGGATCCTGGCGACCCGGTTCGGCGGCGCGGAGACGAGCCCCCTGTACGAGAGCTTCCCGGGCGCGGCGGCGATGGACCTGGAGCTGGCCGAGCGGGGCGCGGTGTCGCTGATCGCACGGCCGCTCTTCCAGGAATACGTGGTCCCCTTCGAGATCACCGGAATCCTGCTGCTGGTCGCCGTGGTCGGCGCCGTCGCGCTGGCGAAGAAGCGGGTATGAGGAGCGCCGCGTGCTGACCGAGGCCCTGACCACCAGCGCCCTGCTGTTCGTGATCGGCACCTTCGGGGTGCTCGTGCGCCGGAACGCCATCATCATGTTCCTCTGCATCGAGCTCCAATTGAACGCGGTGAACCTGGCGCTGGTCGCATTCTCCCGGTACGTGGGCGTGGAAGGACAGGTCTTCGTCTTCTTCGTCATGACGGTGGCGGCGGCGGAAGCCGCGGTCGGGCTCGCGATCATCATCTCCATCTTCCGGCACTACCGGACCGTCAACGTGGACAACTTCAACCTGCTCAAGTGGTAGCTGGATGACGCTCGCGCCGCTCTCCGGACTCCTCCAGGAAGGCGCCCAGCCGGCCGCGTACGAGCCGGTTCTGCCCGGGCTCATCGTCCTGCTGCCCCTGCTGGGC
>VYDD01000197.1:0-1475 GCA_009843625.1 Gammaproteobacteria bacterium
GGCGAGGGAGGGGCGCGGGGCATGCTCTCGCTCGAGGCCGATTCCGATGCGGGGGACCAGTCGCTCACCGACGACGCCAGCTTCTCCGGCGCAGATCTGGCCGGGGCGGAGGCCTCCGAACACCGGTTGCTGTTCGCGACCCCCGAACTCGCCGAAGAAGTGCACCTGTCCGGCCTTTCCCGCGTCTCGCTCCGCCTGGCCGCCGACCGCGCCGCCGCCAACCTCTCGGTCTGGCTGGTGTCGCTTCCCTGGACCGAGGGCGCATCGATCAACGGCAACCTGATCACGCGCGGATGGGCCGATCCCCAGAACGCGGCATCGCTGCGCGAGAGCGCGCCGCTGGTTCCGGGCGAGTTCGTCGAGCTCGCCTTCGACCTTCAGCCCGACGACCAGATCATCCCCGCAGGGCAGCAGATCGGGCTCATGATCTTCTCCAGCGACGCCGATTTCACCCTTCATCCCGAGCCCGGGACCCGGCTCACCGTCGACCTCGCGGGAACCGCCCTCGACCTGCCTGTCGTGGGAGGGCGCGCGGCGCTGGCGCGGGCGCTGGGCATCGACTGAATCAAGCATTCGAAGAAGACCACAGATCCGGGAGGCCGTCATGTCCCGCAGCAAGCTTCGTCCCTCTCCCCTCATCGCCGCGATCGCGCTCATCGTGGTCGGAGTCCTCTTCGTGCGGTGTACGGCGGATCCCGCCGACTCCGCCATCGCCGCCGGCCCTGGATCCCACGCCGACCTGGTGCAGCTCTTCGAGGAGTGGCGGGCCTTCGAGATGCCCGAATTCGTGGATGGCGTCCCGGACTACACCGCCGCCGCCATGGCCCGGCAACAGGCCGAGCTCCCGCAGTGGCAGCTGCGCCTGAACGCCCTGGCCGCCGAGAGTTGGCCCGTCGCCGAACAGATCGACTGGCACCTGGTGCGCGCGGAGATGAACGGGCTCGACTTCGACCACCGCGTGCGCCGTCCCTGGGCGCGCGATCCGGCCTTCTACGTGATCATGTTCCTGGCGGAGAGCGACGTCCCGGCCCATGAAGGCGCCGTGATCCACGGCTGGGTCGATACCTGGACCTACGACTACCCGCTCTCGGACGCGGATGCGGCGGAACTCACGGCCCGCATCGGCGCCATCCCGGCGCTGCTGGAACAGGCCCGTGTGAACCTTGCCGACTCCAACGCCCGCGATCTCTGGCTGGCCGGCATCCGCGACTTCGCCGGTCAGGCCCGCGACCTCGACACCTACGCCGAGCAAGTTGCCGGCACCAGCGCCGATCTCGACCAGGCCATCGCCGACGCGCGCGCCGCATCCGAGGACTTCAGCGTCTGGCTGGAGGAGGGCGCCTCTTCCCGCACCGGGCCGTCCGGCGTCGGAGCCGACAACTACACCTGGTACATGCAGAACGTCCACCTGGTCCCGTACTCGTGGGAGGAGCAGGTGCCCCTCATGCGCCGCGAGCTGGCGCGCTCCCATTCCT
>VYDD01000197.1:1485-8682 GCA_009843625.1 Gammaproteobacteria bacterium
CCTCCATGCGGCTGGAGGAGAACCGCAACCGCGCTCTCCCCGAACTCGAGCGCATCGCCTCCGCGGAGGAATACGACCGGCGCCTGAACGAGTCCGTCGACCTCTACATGCGGTTCCTCGAAGAGGAGGAGGTCGAGACGATCTTCGACTACATGGATCCCGCGCTCAGGGCGGTGAACGGGAGCTTCTCCCCCGTGGAGCCCGGCGAACTGCGCAACTTCTTCCAGGAAGTCATCTACCGCGATCCGGACGCCTTCCGCCCGCACATGCACCACTGGATCGAGCTGGCGCGCATGCGCGAGGACCCGCACCCGAGCCCCATCCGGGCCGTGCCCTCGCTCTACAACATCTTCGACTCACGCTCCGAGGGCCTGGCGACCGGTGTCGAGGAGATGTTCATGCATCTGGGCCTTCTGGACGAGAACTCGCCCCGGGCCCGCGAACTCGTGTGGATCATGCTGGCGCAGCGGGCGGCGCGGGCGCTGAGCGGCCTCAACCTGCACGGCGACGTCTTCGACATGGAGGAAGCGGTCGAGCACGCGATGACCTGGACGCCGCGCGGATGGCTTACCGAGGGAGACCTGGTGCGCGGCGAGCAGAGCCTCTACCTCAGGCAGCCCGGATACGGCACCAGCTACGTCACCGGCAAGATCCAGATCGAGGAACTGATGTCCGAGTACGCCATCCAGGAGGGCGACGATTTCACCGTCAAGCGCTTCTTCGACGCATTCTACGGCGCCGGCGTGATCCCCATCGTGCTCACTCGCTGGGAGATGATCGGGGAGAAGGATCCGATATTGGAGGTGAACTGAGTCAGTTCCCTCCCGGAGGCGGCCCCCGATACGTCCGCACCGGCGGCAGGTGCGCGCCCGTGAGTCCCTGCGGCGCGGGTTCGCTCACCACCGACAGGTTCAGCGTGCCGATTCCGTCGATTGAGGCGGAGATCTGCTCGCCCGGCTGCAGGAAGCGCTGTGCCCCGCGGACGGCCGTGCCCATGCCGACGCCTCCAGAGGTGCCGTTGTTGACGACGTCCCCGGGGAAGAGGGTGATGATGGAGGAGCCGTACTCGATCAGCTCCCAGAGGGAGTGGATCATGTCGCCGGCGGTGGCCTCCTGCATGCGCTCGTCGCCGACGTCGAGCGTCTGGCGCAGGATCTCCATCGGATTCCCGTAGAATTCCTTCGGCACGATCCAGGGTCCCTGGGGCGCGAAGGTGTCGTGGCCCTTGCCCACGAACCAGTCGGAGGTCATGGGGTTGCCGCCCGGCGGACGTCCGCCGCGGTCGGAGATGTCGAGCGACACCAGGTAGCCGAACACATACGCCTCCGCGTCGTTGGCGGAAACGTATTTTGCGGACCGGCCGATGACCGCTCCCAGCTCGACCTCCCAGTCGATGCGGTCGCGCCCGTAGGGAAGCACCACCTCGCCGCCGTCGCCGATGACGGCGCCCTTGCTCGGCTTCAGGAAGAGATAGGGCACGCCGCGGTTCTCGCGCCGCTGCCGCCGCGCTTCGGCCCGCTCCTCGTCGGTGCCGGTCTCGTTGACGTGGCTGTAGAAGTTGACCGCGGCGTTGAGGATCTTGCCCGGGTATAGGATGGGCGGGAGGGTGCGCACGTCCTCGAGGTCGTGCACGTAGGACGGGCGGCCCGCGCCCAGCATGTCGTTCTCGACCAGGTGGTTGACGACCTCGTAGAGGCGACGCTGGAGGCCGTACTCATAGCGTTCGATCAGCTCCAGCATGTCTCCCGGGGCCTGGACGCGGGCATAGTAGGGATCGCGCTGGAGAGCGGTGTTGGCGGCGTCGACTTCGACGATGAGGTGGTCGCGCAGAACCAGCGACACGGTGGGCGTACCGTCGATCTCGAAGGTGCCGACCTTGAAGGGCTCGGCGATGTCCGGGACGCCCTGGGCGGATGCCGGCAGCGGAATCGCCAACAGAAGCAATGTTGCAAGGATTCGGAAAGTGCGCATGCTGTCCTCCGCGGGTTGTGCTGTTGAACTCCACACTTACGCCGGGCCCCGGATTCTGTCAATCGGATTGCCCGGCTCCGCGCCGTCGTCTACCGTTCCCCTCCGCGCAGATCTCCCTCCGCGTACATCTCTCCGGCAGCAGGTGGGTCATGAACACGATCCGTTGGTTCCTCGCGCTTTCCATCCTGATCACCGCCCCGCTCGCGCTCTCCGCGCAGCAGAAGGCCCCACTTGACCACGACGCCTATTCGATCTGGAACCAGATCCAGGACGAGGACTTCTCCCGCGATGGCCGCTGGCTGGTCTACCGGCTCGTGCCCGGGGACGGCGACGCCACGCTGGTGGTGGAGCACCTGGAGGACGGGCGCCGCGTGACGGTGGCCCGGGGCGCCGATCCGGGCTTTAGCGCCGACAACCGCTTTCTGGTCGCGCTGGTCGAGCCCGCGGAGGCGGCAGTGGACGCGGCCCGCGCCGAGGGTTCGCGCGATGCGCCGGGTGACTCCCTGCTGATCCTGAACCTGTCCGACCTGTCGGAGACGCGTGTGGCGGAGGTCCGGTCGTTTCGGCTGCCCGCGGACGGCGGCGCCTGGATGGCATACCTGATGGACGAAGACGCCGGCGAGGACGAAGACGAGGAAGAGGGCCCCGCCCAGCGGGGAGAGGGCGATGACGACGACGGGCCGCCCCGCCTCGACGACGGCACCGACTTGGTGGTGCGCGACCTCTCCACCGGCCAGGAGCGCCGCTTCGACCATGCGGTGAGCTACGCCTTCTCCGGCAACGGCGGCGCGCTCTACTACACGGCGTCCGGGCAGGACGGCGCCGCCGACGGCGTCTTCCGCGTGGGAACGGCCGGCGAGGCGGAGACGGTCACCGGCGGGGAAGGGCGCTACCTCGGGCTCGCCGTCGCCGACGACGGCGCGGTCGCCTTCCTCACCGACCGCGACGACCGCGGGGCCGGGGCGCCCGCCTTTTCGCTGTACGCCGCGCGCGAGGGGTCGGCCGCCGCCCAGGTGGCCCCGGGCGCGGAGGCCCTCCCCGACGGCTGGGCTCCGAGCGAGCACGGCGAGGTGTCGTTCTCCGGTTCGGGAGCGCGCGTCCTCTTCCACAGTGCGCCCCGGCCCCTTCCGGATCCCGAGGACGAGACCCCCGAGGACGAGCGCGTGAGCGTGGACATCTGGAACTGGAAGGACCCTCTGCTGCAGCCCATGCAGCTGGTGCAGCTGGAGGACGAGTTGGAGCGCAGCTACCAGGCGGTGCTCGACCTCGGGAGCGGCCGGGTGGTGCAGCTCGCCACCACCGAAGTGCCCGACGTGACCGTGGCCGACGACGGCGACGGGGCGGTCGCGATGGGCAGGAGCGGCCTACCGTACCGGCAACTGGTGTCGTGGGACGCCAGCTACGTGGACCTCTACACCATCGACGTATCGGACGGCTCGCGGCAGCAGGTGGCCGAGCGGGTGCGGGGCCAGGGCACACTCTCGCCCGGCGGCGGCTACATCACGCGGTGGGACGGCGTCCGGCGCATCTGGGTCGCCATCGACACGGGCAGCGGGGAGGAGATCGACCTCACCGGCACCATCGACGCGGGCTTCTACAACGTGCTGGACGACCGGCCGGATCTCTCTCGCTCCTACGGGGAGGCGGGGTGGACGGCGGACGATGCCGCCTTCCTGGTCTACGACCGCTACGACATCTGGGCGGTCGACCCCACCGGCCGCGCCACTCCTCGCAACCTCACCCGGGGCACCGGGCGCGCCTCCGACACGCGCTTCCGCTACGTCGACCTGGACACCGCCGACCCGGTGGTGCCCTCCGGCGACGTATACCTCTCCTCCTTCCACCTGTACGACAAGTCGTCCGGCCTGTGGCGGGGGGACTTCGGCGAAGGCGCGGCTCCGGAGCCCCTCATCGCCGGCGACGCCCGCTACGCCGGCCTGCTCCGGGCGCGGAACGCCGAGGTCTTCGCCTACACCCGCTCCACCTTCGAGGAGTTTCCCGACCTGTGGGTAGCGGGCCCGGCGCTCGACGACGGGCGCAAGGTCACCGACGCCAACCCGCAGCAGTCCGACTACCTGTGGGGCACGGCCGAAATCGTGGAGTGGACCTCCATGGACGGAACGCCCCTGCAGGGCATCCTCTACAAGCCGGAGGAATTCGACCCGTCGGAGGAGTACCCAATGATGGTGTACTTCTACGAGCGCTCCTCCGATGGCCTGCACGGCTACACCGCGCCCGCGCCGGGCAGCTCCTCCATCAACCGCAGCTTCTACGTCAGCCGCGGCTACCTGCTCTTCGTGCCCGACATCCCCTACCGGGACGGCTACCCGGGCGAGAGCGCGCTCAACGCCGTGGTCCCCGGCGTGCTCGAGCTGGTCGAGGAAGGCTTCGTGGACACGGACCGCATCGGCGTGCAGGGGCACTCCTGGGGCGGTTACCAGATCGCCTACATGGTGACGCGCACCGACCTGTTCGCGGCGGCGGAGGCGGGCGCGCCGGTATCCAACATGATCAGCGCCTACGGCGGCATCCGCTGGCAGTCGGGACGCAGCCGGGCCGTGCAGTACGAGCGCGGGCAGAGCCGCATCGGGGGCTCGCTGTGGGAGTATCCGCTGCGCTTCATCGAGAACTCGCCCATCTTCACCGCCGACAAGATCAACACGCCCATCCTAATGCTGCACAACGACGAGGACGGAGCGGTGCCGTGGTATCAGGGGATCGAGCTGTTCGTGGCGCTACGCCGTCTGGGCAAGCCGGTGTGGATGCTCAACTACAACGGCGAGGCCCACGGCCTCAGGCAGCGGCACAACCAGAAGGACTGGGCGATCCGCATGCAGCAGTTCTTCGACCACTACCTGAAGGGCGCGCCCGCTCCGGTGTGGATGGAGGAAGGGGTGCCGGCGATCATGAAGGGCAGGACGCTGGGGCTGGAGCTTACCCGCGTGCGGGCGATCTCAGAGGAGGAGCCGGGCCGGTAGCCTAACCGCGCCAGCGCATGGGCGCGCCGCGGGAGACCGCCATGGCCCCGCTGCGTACCAGGGCGTCGGTCTCCGCGATCCGCCCGGCGCTCTCCAGGAAGCCGTCGATCCTGGGGCCGCTGCTGGTGATCTCGATGGTGAAGTGGCCTTCGTGCTCGGCGAGAATCGACCCGCCGAACTCGGCAACCAGTTCCTCCAGTTGCGCGCGGGTGCCGGTTGCCAGGCGCAGCTTGAACAGCACCAGTTCGCGGATGATGTGGTCGCGCCCGGTCATGTTTCGCAGATCCACGACATCCACCAGCTTGCTCAACTGCTTCATGATCTGCTCGAGGGTCTCGTCCGAGCCGTTGGTGACCAGCGTCAGGCGCGAGACGGCGTAGTCCTTCGTCGGCGCGACATTGAGGCTTTCGATGTTGAAGCCCCGGGTCGAAAACAGGTCGGTGACGCGGGAAAGCGCGCCAGCCTCGTTCTGAAGCAGGACGGACAGGGTGTGTCGCATGGCGGTCTAAGCTTGCGGGATGGCGCTGGCATCGCAAGATATGCAGGCTCGCCGGAGGGCTTTGCCATTCGGGTGCCTTTGTTCGACTATTCACCACGGTACCACCATCCGTTTCCGTGCCCGCCACGGGAGGCGTCTCCATGACAACCAGCACCGCGCTCCGCGATTCCCGCGCGCACCCGCTCGCGGGTCAGGTAATGAGCGGAGCCGAGATGATCGTCCAGGTCCTGGCCGACGAGGGAATCGACACCATCTTCGGCTATAGCGGCGGGGCCATCCTGCCCACCTACGACGCCGTCTTCCGCTACAACAAGGACCACGCCGTCGATGGCGTGGAGCCGATGCCGCTCATCGTGCCCGCGAACGAGCAGGGCGCCGGCTTCATGGCGGCCGGCTATGCACGCGCGAGCGGCAAGGTGGGGTGCGTGCTGGTGACCTCCGGGCCCGGCGCCACCAACTGCGTGACCCCGGTGCGCGACTGCATGGCCGACTCGGTGCCCATCGTGGTGATCTGCGGCCAGGTGCCCACCGCGGCCATCGGCACCGACGCCTTCCAGGAGGCCCCGGTCACCGCGGTGATGGGGCCGGTGGCCAAGCACGTCTTCCTGGTGACGAAGCCGGAACAGCTCGAGGCCACCATGCGCACGGCCTTCGAGATCGCGCGCACCGGCCGGCCCGGTCCCGTGGTGGTGGACGTGCCGAAGGACGTGCAGAACTGGACCGGGGCCTTCCACGGGGAGGGAAGCCTGCCCATCCCCGGGTACCGGCGCCGCCTTGACGCGCTCCGTGCCCGCAAGCTGACCCACGACCGCTGCCGCGAGTTCTTCGACATGCTGGGCGAGAGCCGCCGACCGCTCATCTACGCCGGCGGAGGCGTGGTGAACGCCAACGCCTCCGAGCCCCTGCGCCGGCTGGCCAACGACTTCGGGATCCCCGGCGTGACCACCCTGATGGGGCTGGGCAGCTTCGACACCACCGCGCCCCTCTGCCTGCATATGCTGGGCATGCACGGCACCGCGTTCGCCAACTACGCGGTGGACGACTGCGACCTGCTCATCGCAGTGGGGGCGCGCTTCGACGATCGCGTGGCCGGGGTGCCGGACAAGTTCGCGGCCAGGGCCCGGCGCGTCATCCACTTCGACATCGATCCCTCGGAGATCCACAAGGTCAAGCCTGCGGACTGGCACTACACCGGGATGCTCGGGGAGGCGCTCGACGACCTGGTTGCGTACGGGCACTCCATCGGCTTCCGCGCCGACTTCTCCGACTGGCACGCCGAGGTCGCCGCGCTCAAGCGCGACTACGCCCTCGACTACGACCGCGAGAGTTCGCTCATCCAGCCCTACTACGTCATGGAGGTCATGAACCGCATCACCCGCGGCAACGCGATCATCTCCACCGGCGTGGGACAGCACCAGATGTGGGCCGCCCAATACTGCGACTTCAGCGAGCCGCGGCTCTGGCTGACCTCGGGGAGCATGGGCACGATGGGGTTCGGGCTGCCCGCCGCCATAGGGGCCCAGTTCGCGCGCCCGGACAAGCTGGTCATCGACGTGGACGGGGACGCCAGCATCCGCATGAACCTGGGCGAGTTCGAGACCGCCGCCTCCTACGATCTTCCGGTCAAGGTCATGGTGCTGAACAACTTCGGCGACGGGATGGTGATGCAGTGGCAGCGCCTGTTCTTCAAGGGGCGGCTGTCCGCGAGCGCCAAGTCGCTGCGCAAGAAGAACTTCGTGCTGGCGGCGC
>VYDD01000339.1:0-8091 GCA_009843625.1 Gammaproteobacteria bacterium
GGCGTGGACCGCGCCGAGGCAGTGGACTCGGCTGGCGGGGCCGGGACGGCCGGGCAGGACAGCCATTCCGCGACCCGGGCCCGCGAGGCCGTGAAGGCTGCCCCACCCGCCTCGGTGGACGCGCGCGGCGTTCTGGTCGTCGGCAACCCCGCCGGGACCGCCGGCCTCCTCGAACGCCGCGGCAAGCTAGCGGCCCGCGAGGAGGCCGCCGTCCCCGCCGCCCGGGAAGCCTCCCGGGCCCGGGAAGCGCGCGAGGCGGCGCAGGTGCGCGTCGCGCGGGCGGAGAAGGTGCTCGAAGAGCGGCGCGCGGCCCTGACCCGCGCGGAAGACGACCTGCGCGCCGTCCGGGCCGACCGGAGCACGCACGACGAGCGCCACACGCGCCTGACGCGGGACAGCGACGATCTGGCGCAGCGCGTCCGCGACACCCGGGAGGCCATTGCCGCCGCGACCGCCCGGGAGCGCGCGCAGCAGGAAGAACTCAACGAACTGACCGCGGAAGCCGCCGCCCTGCGCCGTGGCGGAGAGCGCGCGGCCGAGGTGCTGGAGGTGGCGGAGGGGGGCTGGGAACGGGCGCGCGTGGAAGAGGCTCGGCTGGCCATCCAGTCGAACCAGCACAAGGGCGAACTGGCGCGCGCCGACGACCGTCTGGACGATCTCGGCAGGGCTGAGACACAGGCCTCCTCGCAGCTCGCGCGGCTGGAGAAGGAGGAAGCGCAGCTCGGTCGCGAACTGTCCGAAGCCCGCGCGCTGCTCGCACGGGGCGGCAAGGCGGTCGAGCGGCTGTTCCAGCGGCGTGACCGGGCGAAGGAGAGGCTCGGGGAGGACGACGCGGCGCTCGAGCGGGCGAAGGAGGAGGTGAAGCGGGTGGACCGGCGGGTCGAGGTCGCGCGTGCGGCCGAGCGGGCCGCCTCCGACCGGCACCACGATCTGAGCCTGGAGGAGCGGGAGCTCGGCGGGAAGATCGTCCTCATCCGCGAGCGCGTGGAGACGGAGTGGGCGCGACCCTTCGAGAAGCTGGTCGAAATGTCGGAGCCGGTGGAGGGAGACCCCGCCGAGCTGAAGGAGGAGTTGGCCGGGCTCGTGCAGCGCATCGAACGCCTCGGCCCCGTCAACATGCTCGCCATCGAGGAGCACGCCGAGCAGCACGAGCGCCTGACATTCCTTACCGAGCAGCGCGATGACCTCGAGCGTGCGCGCAACGACCTGCGCGCCGCCATCCGCGAGATCGACCAGACCGCCACAAGGCTCTTCCTCGAGACCTTCGAGGCGGCGCGCGAGAACTTCCGCAAGATCCACCAGCGCCTGTTCGAGGGTGGAGAGTGCGATCTGCGCCTGGGCGATCCCGACGATCCGCTTAGCGGGCCGGTCGACATCCACGCCTCTCCCATGGGCAAGAGAACCCGGCGCATCGACCTGCTGTCGGGGGGAGAGAGGGCGCTGACCGCGCTCGCGCTCCTCTTCGGCATCTACCTCGTGAAGCCCAGTCCTTTCTGCGTGCTCGATGAAGTGGATGCCCCGCTTGACGAGAACAACATCGACCGCTTCGTTCAGCTGCTGCGCGAGTTCAAGCAGCAGAGCCAGTTCGTGGTGATCACCCACAATCCGCGCACCATCGAAGCGGCCGACTGGATCTACGGGCTCACCATGGAGGAACCGGGGGTGAGCTCCGTTGTAGGGGTTCGTCTCGAAGCGGGGGCGTCCGCGTAGCCATATCAAGACCACGAGACCCACATGCTCATCGTCATGAAGCACAATGCCACGCCCCAGGAGGTCCAGGGGGCCGTGAGCACCATCCACGCGATGGGGTACAAGGCGCGTCCCATGCCCGGCCGCCAGCGCACGGCGATCGGGCTGGTGGGCAATGACGGGCGGGTCGACAAGGCCCGGCTGGTGGGACTCCCGGGGGTCCTGGAGATCATCCCGGTCAGCCGCCCCTACAAGCAGGTCTCGCGTGAGTGGCGCGAGGAAGACACCGTCGTGCCGCTAGCCAACGGCACCGTCATCGGCGGACGCGAGGTCGCCGTAATGGCCGGCCCCTGCTCGGTCGAGTCGGAGGGGCAGATCATGGAGGCCGCCGAGCGGGTGGCGGCGGCTGGCGCCACCATCCTGCGCGGGGGCGCCTACAAGCCGCGCACCTCCCCGTACTCCTTCCAGGGACTGGGGATCGAGGGCCTCAGGCTCCTGGCCCGCGCCCGCGAGGCGACCGGTCTCGCCATCGTGACCGAGGCCGTCGACCCGGAGAGCCTGGATTCGGTGGAAGAGTACGCCGACATCGTTCAGATCGGCGCCCGCAACATGCAGAACTACCCGCTGCTGCGCCGCGCGGGGCGGTCACCGCGGCCCGTCCTGCTGAAGCGCGGACTCGCGGCCACCATCAAGGAGCTGCTGCTCGCGGCGGAGTACATCCTCTCCGAGGGCAACCCCAATATCATCCTGTGCGAGCGGGGGGTGCGCAGCTTCGACACCGAAACCCGCAACCTGTTCGACCTGACCGCGATCCCCGTGGTGCAGTCGCTCTCACACCTTCCCATCATCGCCGATCCCAGCCACGGCACCGGCATTCGCGACAAGGTGACGCCCATGGCGCGCGCCGCGGTCGCCGCAGGGGCGGACGGCCTCATCGTGGAGGTGCATCCCGATCCTTCGAAGGCGCTGTCGGACGGAGCCCAGTCGCTCCATCCGGAGGAATTCGCCGAGATGATGGCCCAGGTGCGGGGGATCGCCGACCACATCGGCCGGCCGCTGGTGGCGCCGCTCGCGGAAGCGTGAGCGAATCGATCCCGGTCGGGCGGGTCATCGGGACGGATCCCGCGACGCCGCTTGAGTTCTGGGTCGCGGTGGCCGAGGGGACCTTCCTCCAGCTCGACGACGTGGTCGTGGTCGAGCGGAGTCTCCCCGGCAGGGACGATCCGATCCGCATCTACGGGATGGTGGCCGACCTGCGCGTCCGGCACGAAGGGGCACGCTTCGACAGCGACGTCTTCCTGATTGAAGACGGTGTGCTCCCGGCGCAGGTGACCGAGGCGGCCAAAGTGCTGGCCACCCGCTTCGAGCCCGAGGTGTTCGTGCCGCCGGTGCCCGGCCAGATGGTGCGCAAGGCCGTCGGCAAGGAGCGCGACGAGGCGCTTTTCTTCGATGGCATGGAGCGCAAGGTCCCGGTGGGTCTCTCGCGCGACGACGAGGTGGTGTACGCCAACGTGGAGTTCCTGGACGGCACCCGGGGCGCCCACGTCAACATCAGCGGCGTCTCGGGGGTGGCGACCAAGACCAGCTATGCGGTCTTCCTCCTGCACAGCCTTTTCACGTCGGGTCAGCTGGGCGGCGGCGCCCACAACACCAAGGCGCTGATCTTCAACGTGAAGGGCGAGGATCTGCTCTTCCTGGACAAATCCAACCGCAACCTCGATCCCGAACAGGCGGGACGCTACGCTGCGCTGGAGCTCCCCGCCGGGCCCTTCCGGAGCGTGGAGCTGTGGGCGCCTCCGCGTCCCCAGGATCCTTCCGCAGCGCCCCGCACCGGAAGCCGCGCCCACGGGGTCACCTCGTTCTTCTGGACGCTGGCGGACTTCTGCCGGGACGAGCTGCTCCCCTTCCTGTTCGCCGACGCCGAAGATGAGCGCCAGCAGTACACCATCGTCGTGCACAACGTGACGGCGCGACTGCGCCGGGACGCCACGCCTCTCGCCGACGGCGGGGTGCGGATCGCAGGGACCACCTGCCGCACCTTCGGCGGCCTGATTGAAGCGATCCGCGAACGGGTGGAGGATCCTGCCGATCAGCCCGACTGGGCGGGGCGCTCCATCGGCGGCGGCACCATCAACGCCTTCGTGCGGCGGCTCTACGCGGCCCGCCGGGACGCCGAGCACCTGATCAGGGGCGATGTGCCCAACCCGGCAAAGCACCGGATCGGCATGCAGGAGCAGGTGACCGTGGTCGACATCGCCAAACTGTCGCGGCGTGCCCAGCGCTTCGTCGTGGGGGTGGTGCTGCGCAAGACCTTCCAGGACAAGGAAGAGACCGGCTCGCGCGAGCCGCTGCTCTTCGTGGTGCTGGACGAACTGAACAAGTACGCGCCCCGCGACGGACGGAGCCCCATCAAGGAGATCCTGCTCGACATGGCCGAGCGCGGCCGCTCGCTCGGGGTGATCCTCGTCGGCGCCCAGCAGACCGCCAGCGAGGTGGAGCGCCGAGTGATCGCCAACTCCTCGATCCGGGTGGCGGGCCGGCTGGACAGCGCCGAAGCCGGGCGTCCCGAGTACGCCTTCCTTCCCACGGCCCAGCGCCAGCGCGCCACCATTCTGAAGCCGGGCACGATGATCCTGTCGCAGCCCGAGCTGCCGGTCCCGCTGGTGCTCGAGTTCCCGTTCCCGGCGTGGGCCACGCGGCCGGATGAGGCGGGAGACGCCGATGGAGGGGATGATGGCGTCGTCGACGGCAATGATCCCTTCGAGGGGCTGGAGTGAAGGTGACGTGAAGATCCTCCACACCGCGGACTGGCATGTCGGCAAGACGCTCCGCGGACGCAGCCGGGCGGAGGAACATCGGGCGGTACTGGACGAGATCGTCGCGATTGCACGGGACGAAGCCGTGGATCTGGTGCTGGTGGCCGGCGACCAGTTCGACCGGGCGGTGCCGAGCCCCGAATCCGAAGAAATCGTCTACGACGCACTGCTGCGGCTGGCCCGCACTGACGCCCATGTGATCGTCATCGCCGGCAACCACGACAACCCGCGGCGGCTGGCCGCGGTCAAGCCACTCCTGGAACTCACAAACGTCACGGCCGCGTCCAAGGTCGCGCACCCGGACGATGGTGGCGTGGTCTGCGTCCCCACGAAATCCGGCGAAGCCGCCTGCATCGCCCTCTTCCCCTTCCAGTCGAAGCGCGGGATCGTAACCGCCGAGGCGCTCATGGGGGGTGACCCCGACGATCATCAGAAGGAGTACAGTGGCCGCTGCCGCAAGATCGCGGCCGCGCTTTGCGAGCAATTCTCTCCCGGGACCGTCAACCTGGTCGTGGGCCACCTGACCGTGGTAGGCGCCGCGATGGGAGGCGGCGAACGGGAAGCTCACATCTTCGACTACTACGTCCCCGCGGACATCTTTCCCGCCAGCGCCCACTACGTCGCCCTTGGGCACATCCACAAGCCCCAGATGATCCCCGGCAAGTGCCCCATCCGGTACGCCGGCTCGCCGTTCGCGCTCGACTTCGGCGAGACCCATGGGGAGAACTGCGTCCTGGTCGTCGAGGTGGCGGCGAATCGGCCGGCGCGCGTGCGAGAGGTCCCGCTTACGTCGGGGCGGGCCCTTCGCACCCTGCGCGGCAGCAGCCTCGACCTGGACGCCCTGGAGGGCACGACCGGCGACGACTTCCTCCGCGTCATCGTCGAGGAGGCGCCTTCACCCGGCCTCGCCGAACGGGTCCGTAGCATGTTCCCGCATGCCGTGGACGTAATCGTGGCGCGTCCGAATGGAGCTGGAGACAGGCACGAGCCCGTCGATCCCCGCAAGCTGCGCGATCCGCGAACGCAATTCCGGCGCTATCTGAAGGAGCGCGACATCGCGGGTGAAGAGCTGGCCGGACTCTTCGACGAACTGCTGGAAGAGGAGTATGCGTCCGCTACGGCTTGAGCTGGAGGGCTTCACCTCCTTTCGCGAGCGGACGGAGGTGAGCTTCGAGGATACCGACCTTTTCGTCTTCAGGGGCGCGACGGGGTCCGGCAAGTCGAGCCTCATCGACGCGATGATCTTCGCCCTCTACGGCTCGGTCCCACGCTACGACAACCGCACCCTGATCGCCCCGGTCATCAGCCAGGGCATGGTCCGCGCGAGGGTTCGCCTCGACTTCGAGGCGCGGGGCAGGACCTATTCGGCGGTCCGGGTCGTCCAGCGCACCGCTTCCGGCGCCACCACGAAGGAAGCCCGCCTTGAGCAGAGCGCGAACGGCGGTCCGGCGAAGACCCTGGCGGCGACCGAGTCCGAACTATCGGCCTGCGTCCAGAACGACGTAATCGGGCTGGGCCTGGACCACTTCACCAAGTGCGTCGTGCTCCCGCAGGGCGAGTTCGCCGCCTTCCTGCGGGCGAAACCCGGCGAGCGGAAGCAGCTGCTCGAGCGATTGCTGGGGCTCGGTCTGTACGAGAGGCTGCGCAAGGCGGCGAACCGGCGGTGGAAGGAGGAAGAAAACCGGGTCGCCAATCTTCAGTGGCGGCTTGAATCCGCGCTGACTCACGCGACCTCCGACGCCGTTCGCGACGCCGAAACCCGCGTCGCGACGCTGGACGGACTCAGAGAGCACATCGACGGCGTTTCGGGCAAACTGATGGAGTTCACTGCAGCGATCGAGGCCGCGGACGAGCGGTGGTCGAAGGGCGCCGAGCAGGTGGAGCTGCTGGCGGAGGTCTGCGTTCCGGAGAGCATGGCCGAACTCGCGACCGCGCACAGGGAAGCCGAGCGGGAACTCCGCCGGGCTTCCGAGGCCCGCGAAGCCGCAGCCGCGAGCTTGCGCGCCGCCCAGGCGACGCGAGCCGCGCTGCCGGAGAGGGCAGCCGTTGACAAGGTCGTGAAACAGAGGGCGGATCTGGAGCGCCTGGACGCGCAGATCGATCGCACCCGGACCGAGCTGAATGCGGCGGCCGAGACCGCCGCCGAAGCTGTTGCGAATGACAAGTCGGCCCGGGAGGAGCTCTCGAAGGCCCGGGAGGCGCGAGGGCGGCTCCCCGGGAAATCGGAGCTTGAGGGTGTCCGCGAGAAACGGAAACAGCTCTCCAGCACGGAGGACGACATCGAGCGCGCAGGCCGTGACCTGGGGCTGGCCGAACAGGCATACACCGCAGCGCACGGCCGAAAGTCCGAAGCCGATCGGGCGATGGAGGCCGCCGCGCGGGTGTTTGAGGCGCTCCGCGTAGCGCACAGCGCGGCCGATATGGCTCACCACCTGGAGGAGGGCAGGCCGTGCCCGGTCTGTCTCCAGAATGTGGCCCATCTCCCCGACCACGACGTTCCCGAGGACCTGGACGCGGCTCGGGAGCGGAGGAAGGCTACGAAAGACGAAGCAGCCCGCGCCCGTGCCGAAAGGGATCGCCGCAGGTCGGCGCGGACCGCCTGCGAGACCACCCTGAAGCTCCGCGTGCAGTCGGCTGAATCCCTGCGAGAGTCCTTGTCCGGGTCGCCCACGGACGAAGAGATCTCCGAGCTGATGGCCGAGATCGCAGCGAGCGAAGCCCGCGTCGAGCGCTTGGCGCGCCGCGTTGAGGAGGCGGCCGGAGAGCGAGCGGAGTCGGACGGCCGGCTGAAGAGCGCCAGCGCGACGCTGAGGCAGCAGAAGGCTTTTGCGGAGAACCTGAGAGCTGACCTGCAAGAGGCTCCCACCCCGGAGGAAACAGCCGCCCTCCTGGAGGCTATCGGCTCGGCGGACGAGTCTTTGCGGCGGGCGGGCGTGGAAGAGGAGTCGGCGCGGCGGGCCCACGAGCACGCGAAGAAGCAGCGGGAGCGGGAGCAGACGCGCCTGGATGCCGCGTGGTCGGAGTACCGCGCGGTTCGCGATGTCGTAGCCGAGATGAAACCGCCTGCTTCGGTCGAGGGTAACCTGGCCGGCTCCTGGACAAGGCTGTCGGAATGGGCCGACCGGAGGTACGGGGCAACGCAGGAGGCGATGGCCCGGGCGGACGCGGCGCGGAGGGCTGCCTCCTCGGGAAAGGACGGCCTCGATGCCCGGCTCCGGGAACGGTGCGGTCACGACGGCCTCCCCCTGGGACCCGAAGAAGATCCCGCGAAGAAGTGCGCGGAAGAGCTGGGAGCCGCCCGCAAGGGTCTCGATCATCTTCGCGAAGCCGCCCGGGAGAGAGAGAGCGTCGAGGAGCAGCGGAAGCAGGCGCACCAGCACTCGCTGGTCGCTCGGGACCTCGGCAACCATCTCAACGCCAGGAACTTCGGCGCCTGGTTGCAGAATCAGATCCTGGCCTGGCTGGTCCAGGGGGCGACGGCGCGGCTGCGAGAGCTCTCCAGCGGCCAGTACTCGCTGGATCTTTCCGGAAAGAACGAATTCCTGGTGATCGATCACAGGAACGCCGACGAGCCGCGCCTGGCGAA
>VYDD01000339.1:8101-8679 GCA_009843625.1 Gammaproteobacteria bacterium
GTCCGGGGGCGAGACCTTTCTCGCCTCGCTGGCGCTAGCTCTTTCGCTGGCGGAGCAGGTGGCTGAACTGGCGGCGCGCGGGAGCGCGAAGCTCGAAGCGCTCTTCCTCGACGAGGGCTTCGGCACGCTGGACTCGGAGACGCTGGATGTCGTCGCGGCCACCATCGAGCAACTCGGCACCGAGCGCATGGTGGGCATCGTCACCCATGTGTCAGAGCTGGCCGACCGGGTTCCGGTCCAGTACCGGGTGAAGAAGGCGGGAAACTCGTCCTCGGTGGAGCGGGTCGAGACGTGAAGCGCTTCGACACCCTCGCCATCGAAGGCTGGTCCCCGGAGTACGGCTCTCCGGTCGAGATGGAGCGGGAGGAGATCCCGGCCGAGCAGGTGGACGCCGGCCTGGAACTTCCCGAGGGCGAATGGCGCCCGCTCCCTTCCGAAGAAGCCGCGGCCGTCCCCGCGAGGGTCTACTTTATCGACGGCGTGCGCCGAATGGAGGCGCGCGTCTGGATGAGCGCCGCGGGTGACCCGAGTCTCGGCATCTGCGCCTCGTACGCTGCCGGGATGGTGCGCTGCGGCCG
>VYDD01000123.1 GCA_009843625.1 Gammaproteobacteria bacterium
GGCCAACCCGCGACGCAGCGCACGGAGGCGCGCGTCCTCTACGGAGCCACTGCGCTGTTCGTGTTCATGCGTGCGCACGACACCAGTCCCGGCGAGATCGCGAGCCAGTTGACGCGGCGCGATCAACAGTCGTATTCGGATCTGCTGGGCGTGGTCATCGACTCCTACTTCGACCGGCGCACGGCCTTCCAGTTCGTGGTGAATCCCGCCGGCGTGAAGCAGGACGTCTACAGGTTCGACGACACCGGCGAGGACGCGGGATGGGACGCGGTCTGGGACGTCGCGACCGCGCGCGACGAAGCGGGATGGAGCGCCGAGTTCCGCATCCCCTACTCGCAACTGCGCTTCCGGGACCGGGAGGAACAGACCTGGGGCATCAACTTCATGCGCCATCTCGCGCGCCGGGAGGAACTCTCGGCGTGGGCGCCCACCACCCGCGCCGACGGCGGCATCGTGTCGCGCTTCGGGGAGTTGCGCGGGCTGCGGGACCTGGATCCACCCCGGCGGCTGGAGGTCCTTCCGTACTCGCTGGCCAGCCTCAGGCGCGCCCCCGGTGACGAGGCCAACCCCTTCTATCGACCGAACGACGCGCTGGGATCGGTCGGCGCCGACGTCAAGTACGGGGTGACTTCCGACATCACCCTCGACGTGACCATCAACCCGGACTTCGGGCAGGTTGAAGCAGACCCCGCCCAGGTGAACCTGACCGCGTTCGAGACCTTCTTCCCGGAGCGTCGGCCCTTCTTCGTCGAAGGCGCGGGCATCTTCAATTTCGGCATCGCGCTGGGAGACGGGGACCAGGCCAACGAGTCGCTGTTCTACTCGCGCAGGATCGGGCGCGCGCCCCAGGGATGGGCCGATCCGCAGGGGGGATACGCGGACGCCGACGACCAGACCACGATCCTGGGAGCCTGGAAGCTCTCCGGCAAAACGGCGGGCGGATGGTCGATCGGGGCGTTGCACGCCATGACCTCTGAAGAGCGCGCCGATATCGCGCCGGGGACGGGCAGTTCGTTCCAGCAGCCTGTAGAGCCGTTCTCCAACCATGGGGTCCTGAGGCTGCAGAAGGACTTCGCGGAGGGCCGTTCGGCCGTGGGATTCATTGGCACCACCGTGAATCGCAACGCGGGAGTCGCCGAGGAGTTGCGGCTGAGGTCCGCGGCCTACACCGGCGGCGTCGACTTCAGGCACCGCTTCGGGGGCGACGCCTGGCAGCTCGAGGGGCACGTCCTCGGCTCTCATGTGCGGGGTTCGCCGGACGCCATCGCCCGCACGCAGCGTTCGCCGGCCCGGTATTTCCAGCGTCCCGATGCGGGACATGTGAACTATGACGCCGAGCGCACCAGCCTGGCGGGAGGCGCGGCCAACTTCGGCATCATGAAGTTCGCCGGAAGCCCCTGGCGCGTCGGCACCGGATTCCAGACGCGCACGCCCGGCTTCGAGGTCAACGACATGGGCTACCAGCGCGACGCGGACTATCTCGTGCACTGGGTGTGGGGCGGATACCACAATTCCACGCCCCAGGGCCCCTTCCGCAACTGGTTCGTCAACCTCAACGCCTGGAACGTCTGGAACTACGATCGGGATCGTGCCGGGACCGGAGGCAACGTCAACGTTAATTTCCAGCTCCGGAACTTCTGGCACGGTTACGCGGGCGTAAACCAGGAGCTGGGGGCCTGGTCCGACGGCATGCTGCGGGGCGGGCCGCTCGTCCGAACCGAAGGGCAGACCAACTTCTGGGGGGGATTCGGCAGCGACGCCCGCAAGCCGGTCCGGATCAACGTCAACTCCTGGGGCAACGTTCGCCCCGAGAGCGATTCGTGGTCCTTCGGCGTTGCGCCCACGCTGCGCGTGCGGCCATCGGGCAGAGCCACCTTCAACCTCGGCGTCATGGTGAGCCGCAACCTCGACGACCGCCAGTGGGTCCGGCGTATCAATACCGACGCTCCCAACTACCTCTTCGGGCGCATCAACCAGACCACCGTGGGGCTGACCGCCCGCATGGACTACGCCTTCACGCCCAACCTCTCGCTGCAGGTGTACGCCCAGCCCTTCGTGGGGTCCGGGAGCTACAGCGAGTTCAAGCGTGTGGCCGACCCGCGCGCGGAGCGCTACGCCGACAGGTTCGAAGCCGTGGAGGTGCTCCCCGAGGACAGCCGCTATCTGGCCGAACTGGGCGGGAGCCCGGTGTCGTTCGGGAATCCCGATTTCAGCTTCAGGCAGTTCCGATCCAACACGGTGCTCAGGTGGGAATACTCGCCGGGGTCCGTGCTCTACCTCGTCTGGTCGCAGGGCCGCAATCACAGCGCCGGCACCGGGCAATTCGACTTCGACTCGGACCTCGGTGAACTCTTCGGCGTCATGCCGGACAACATCTTCATGGTTAAGCTCAGTTACTGGCTGTCGCGGTAGCGGGGCGGCCGCGAAGCAGGTGGACTCGCGGCCGCGGTACCGGGCAGCCCGGCGGGGAGGTCGGCGTTGGGCCTCCATCGGGAACTCGAGCAGGATCCGGCGGGCATGTTCTCACGGAAGACCAGGCCGGCACGGTTCGCCGATCGGCGGGCCAGGATGGTCGCGAGGCAACTGCGGCGCAGGAACATCCGGGACGAGGACGTGCTCGCGGCCATGGGCGAGGTTCCGCGCGAGCACTTCCTGCCCCGGGAGCAACGCGCGGTGGCCTACCAGGACCGCGCCCTTCCGTTGACGGGTGGGCAGACCATGTCCCAGCCCTACATGGTGGCCGCGATGACCGAGGCTCTGGAGCTCTCGCCCGGGCAGCGCGTACTCGAAATCGGGACCGGCAGCGGCTATCAGACCGCGATTCTCGCGCGTCTCGCCGCGGAGGTCTTTACCATCGAGCGCCTGCCCGGGATGGCCGCAGCGGCGCGCGGGCTCCTGCGGGACGCAGGATGCGACAACGTGCACGTGCGCGTCGGCGACGGCACGCTGGGCTGGCCGGAAAAGGCACCCTTCGACGCGATCCTGGTCACGGCCGCGGCGCCGGCCGCCCCGCGCTCCCTGGAAGAACAACTACGCCCGGACGGCGGGTGCATGGTCATTCCGGTCGGGTCGCGTCGGATTCAGCAACTGGTGCGCATCCGGCGAACGCCCGCCGGGACGACCACGGAACGGCTGATGGAGTGCGCGTTCGTGCCTCTGATGGGAGCGGAGGGCTGGTAGCGCGGGCGCATTGGGCGCGGGCTCGGAGCGCCGGGGTCGACTTCCGCCCAAAGCGAGTCCGGAGGTCGGGCGGGGTGCGGCTGGCGGCTAGGAGCCGGAGGCGCGCAGCTTCTCCAGGGCCGCCATCTCCGCCTTTCCCAACTCCCGCCACTCCCCGCGGGCGAGGCCCCGAAGCCGGATGGGACCGAAGCGCACGCGCTCGAGCCGGCGCACCGGGTGGCCGACCGCCCGGCACATCCGCCGCACCTCCCGCTTGCGCCCTTCCGTCAGGACCAGTTCGAGGACGGCGCACGGCGGATCGCGCGCCAGCACGCGGGCACGCCTCGCCCGCGCGATGCCGTCCTCCAGCTTCACCCCGGACACCAGACGTCTGAGAACGGCGGCCGAGGGAGTTCCGCCGACCCGCGCCCGGTATTCGCGCTCCATTCGGTAGCGGGGATGCGCCAGCAGGTGCGCCACCTCCCCGTCGTTGGTGAAGAGCAGCAGCCCCTCGGTGGCCTGGTCCAGCCGGCCCACATGAACGAGCCCGCCCAGTGACTCGGGAAGCAGGTCGTAGACGGTGTCGCGGCCCCGGTCGTCGCGGCGCGTGGTGAGGAATCCCGCCGGCTTGTTCAGCATCACCCAGCGGACCGGTCCCGGCCGCACGCGGACACCGTCCACGACCACTTCGTCGACTTCCGGGCGCACGCGCGTTCCGAGCACGGTCGCCGTCCGGCCGTTCACCCGCACCCGTCCCGAAACGATCAGCGCTTCGGCCCGGCGGCGCGAGGCGACGCCCGCCCGGGCGATGAACTTCTGCAGCCGCTCGCTTCGATCCGGCCCGGTGACGGCGTCCGCTGGCCCGGTCACTCGGCGGCCGGCTGCTCCTCTGCCGGCTCGACCTCGAGCGGCCCCGGCTCCCGGAGCACGACCGGGAGCTCCGCCGGTCGCGGCAGCTCGTCGAGCGACTGCAGGCCGAAGTGTTCGAGAAAGTGACCGGTGGTCCCGTAGAGAAGCGGTCTGCCGATCCCTTCTCCGCGTCCGGTGACTTCGATCAGGTCGCGGTCGATGAGGGTGCGAATCACGCCCGCGCAGTTCACCCCGCGGATGTACTCCATCTCGATGCGGCCCACGGGCTGGCGGTAGGCGACGATGGCCAGCGTCTCCAGCGCCGGCCTGGAGAGGCGTGCCGGCCGCGGCACCGTGTCGAATCGCTCCAGGTAGGGCGCGAACTCCGGGCGGGTCAGCAACTGATGCCCGCCGGCGATCTCCACCAACTGGAAGGCCCGTTCGCCATCGTCGTACTCGCGCCCGAGCGCCGCGATGGCCTCGGCGACCACGTCTTCGTCGAGGCTCTCGTCCGCGCGCGCGATCTCCTCCGCGGTCAGCGGGGCATCGCTCGAGAACAGGATCGCCTCGACCACCTGCGCCGGGTTCACGCGGCTTCCCCGCCGGCGTTCTCGGACTCCGCCGCCGAGGCAGCCCGCCGATAGAGCCAGAGCTCGGCAAAGGGCCGGGTCTGGCGCAGGCGCACCTGTCGGCGGCGGGCGAGTTCGAGCCCGGCCAGCAGCGTCATGACCCCGTGCATGCGCGCGCGCCAGGAACCGATCAGGCGGGAGAACTCGATGCGCCCGACGGCGCGCAGCCGATCGCGGATCAGGGCGATCTTCTCCTCCATCGACACCAGGCGGGTCTCTACGCGGGGGGGGACATGGGGCCGCGGAAGCTCGACTGCGAGGGCGGCGTCCCAAACCTCGTCCCACGTCGTGTCCAGCGGCGTGTCACGGGGCGCGGGGCGCGGACGCGGCGGCACGTAGCCCTTCGCCCAGCGGCGCATCCTGCGCGCCTCCATGATCTCCAGCCGGGACGAGATCTCGCGCACCTGCTCGTACTCCAGCAGGCGCCGGACCAGCTCGGCGCGGGGATCCTCGTCCTCTTCCTCCCTGCGGTGCGGAAGCAGCATGCGCGCCTTGATGCCGATCAGGATTGCGGCCATCTCGACGAACTCGCCGGCGCCCTCGAGTTCCTCCGCCCCGATCCCGCCCACGACCTTGAGGAACTGGTCGGTGATGGTGGCGACGGGGATGTCGAAGATGTCGATGTCCTGCTGCCGGATGAGGTGCAGCAGCAGGTCCAGCGGCCCCTGGAAGCGCTCCAGCGCGACCACGAACAGCTCCCGGCGCTCTCCCGCGGCGACGTCGAAGGGCGTCAGAGCCACAGGTCGATGAAGTCCTGGGCCGCTCCCATGAAAAAGCGAACCGGTGCCAGGACGATGGAGAAGAACGGACCCGGGAACAGGAAGAACACGGCGAGGAGGATGAGCATGCCGTAGCGTCCCAGACGACGGTAGGCGACGCCGAGGCGCGTGGGCAGCAGGTGGTAGAGGACGTGAGATCCGTCGAGGGGCGGGATGGGAACCAGGTTGAAGAAGGCGAGCACCAGATTGATCAGGATGCCCAGCTCCGCGATGCGCACCGCCACATCCATCGGCCCGGACAGCGCCCCGCCGCTCACCTGAGCGGTCTTCATCAGCAGGGCGGCGAGCAGGGTGAACCCGGCCGCCAGGATCAGGTTGGCCGCGATCCCGGCCAGCGATACGCGGATGTCGCCGCGCCGGTAGTTGTGATACTTGCGGGGGTTGACGGGCACCGGCTTCGCCCAGCCGAAGAGGAACCCGGCGTTCATGAAGTAGAGGCCGAGCGGCACCAGGATCGACCCGATGAGATCGATGTGCGGGAGCGGGTTGAGAGTTATGCGCCCGAGCGTGTAGGCGGTGTCGTCGCCCTCGCGCAGCGCGACCCAGGCGTGCGCGACTTCGTGGACGATGATGGAGAGGAGGAGGACGGGGATCAGCAGGAGAATATCCATTGCACCCGGAAGCTACCGGCGGGTGCACCCGACCGCTACCCGGCAGGCTGCAGTCGGACCGGACCGGTTGATTCCCAAGGCGCAATTGGGTATCCTCCGCAGCTTGCAGAAGAAGGACCGCACGATCCGGGGAACAGGATGCCGAACGTCAAGAGCGCGATAAAGCGCATGAACAAGAGCCGGGAGCAGAATGCCCGCAACCGCGCGAAGCGTTCCCGTCTGCGCACGGCGCTCAAGAAGGTGCGCGAAGCCACCGATGCCGAGACGGCCCAGGCCCGGTTTCGCGACGCCCAGGTCCTGCTGGATCGCGCCGCAACTTCCCGTCTGCTGCACCCGAACGCCGTCGCGCGCATGAAGAGCGCCCTGGCGCGTCGGGTGAACTCTCTGGGTTGAGGTAGGCCGGCCGGACTGACCGGCTTCGGCCGCGAGGTCGCCCGGTTCTCAACCGCGGCGGCGCTCGCCGCTCGTTTTCCTTTCGGCTGCGCCCGGGGGCGGACCGACGTTGCGTCGGAGCCCCGCGCCGGGCTTCTTGCCCCGCCGCGCCTGCGTCCCAAGCTTTCCCGTGCACTTGTTGTCGGCGATGGCGGCCGCACCACGCTTCCGGCCACCCATGTCGCCGATCCGGCCCGGAGCGCGCCCATGACGACCTCGCCCACCCCACGGGACCGCGCCGCGCGCAGTCTTCCCGCCGTTGCACTCAGCTTCTCGCCCGCCATCGCGGTCGTCATCGCCCTCCTGTCCTCTACCTCCGCGGCCGCTCAGCAGGAGTGGCGGCACCACGGAGGCGACCCCGCCGAGACCTACTTCAGCTCGCTCGACCAGGTCGACGCCGGCAACGTTGCCGGGCTGGAGGTTGCGTGGAGCTGGGAGATTCCCAAGACCGGGGCGCGGATCGAAGCCACGCCCCTCATCGCCGACGGCGTCCTCTACGCGACGGGCCCGTTCAGCATGGTCTTCGCGCTGGATGCGGCCACGGGCGCGGAGATCTGGCGCTGGGACCCCGGCATTCCGACCGAGGACCGCGGCGGCCCCCGGACCTGCTGCGGCGACGTCAACCGGGGCGCCGCGCTCCACGGCGACAAGGTGATCGCGGGACTGCTGGACGGACGGCTGGTTGCGCTCAACCGGGCGGATGGATCGCTGGCCTGGTCGACGCAGACCACCCCTCCCGGGTCCGACTATTCCGTAACGGGCGCGCCGAGGGTCATGGGCGACATCGTGGTCATCGGCAACGCCGGCGCGGAGTACGGGGTGCGCGGCTACGTCACCGCCTACGATGCCGACACGGGGGAGCAGCTGTGGCGGACCTACACGGTCCCCGGCAACCCGGCGCTCGGGTTCGAGAGCGACGCCATGCGGGCCGCAGCCGAGACCTGGACAGGCGAGTGGTGGATCGTCGGAGGCGGCGGCACCGTGTGGGACGGGATGGCTGCCGACCCCGAGGCCGGCTTCCTGTACATCGGCACCGGCAATGGATCGCCCTGGAGCCGCGACAACCGCAGTCCCGGCGGCGGCGACAATCTATACCTCTCTTCGATCCTCGCCCTTGACCCCGCGGACGGCGCCCTGCGCTGGCACTACCAGACCACCCCCGGCGACGACTGGGACTACACCGCCACCCAGCCGCTCATGCTGCTGGACCTCACCATCGACGGCCGAGAGCGCGAAGTCATCGTCCAGGCGCCCAAGAACGGCTTCTTCTACGTCATCGACCGGCATACCGGTGAGCTCATCTCCGCCGATGCCTTCGCCGACGACCTCACCTGGGCCACCCACGTCGACCTGGAGACGGGCCGCCCGGTGGAGACGCCGGAGGCGCGTTACGGGAAGACGGGCGCGGTGTGGCTGTCGCCAAGCCCCAGCGGAGCGCACAACTGGCCCCCCATGTCGTGGAATCCGGCGACCGGCCTCGTCTATCTCCCCGCCAGAAACAACATCTCCTTCTTCGAGAGGGAGGAGGATTTCGAGTATACCGCAGGTGTCTGGAACACCGGCACGGTGCGCGGTGAAGACGCCGGTCCCCGTCCCGAGCGGCCGCCGCTCAAGGGCCCCTCGAACCTGCTCCTGGCGTGGGATCCCGCCGAGAACCGGGAAGTCTGGCGCGTGCCTGCGGAGGGAGGGCACGGCGGGACGCTGTCCACCGGGGGCGGCCTGGTGTTCTGGGGCACCGGCTCGCGGCTGGTCGCGCTCGACGCGCGCGACGGGCGGGAACTCTGGGAAGCGGAGCTGGACGGGAGGCCGGGCTCTCCGGTGACCTACTCCGCAGGCGGGCGACAGTACGTGGTGATCGGTTCCGGACAGTCGAGCGGGGGGGCCCTCCCGCGGATCCGGGCGGTCGCGCTGCCGGAAGGGCCTGCCCGTTAGCCTCCGTCCCTCCAGACGATCTCTCCGCCGACGACGGTCATCACGGCCTTCCCGGTGAGTTCCAGCCCGGAGAAGGGCGTGTTGCGGCTCTTGGAGAGGAAGCGAGACGGGTCGACGGCCCAGGTGCGGGCGGGGTCGATCAGGGTCACGTCGGCGACGCTGCGCGGAGCCAGGGTTCCGCCCGGCAGGTTGAAGGCGCGGGCGGGTGAGGGGCTCATGCGCTCGATGGCGGTGGGCAGATCGATGACGCCCTCGCCGACGATGTGGGTGAGCACGAGGCCGACC
>VYDD01000087.1 GCA_009843625.1 Gammaproteobacteria bacterium
TGCTGGAGAGCAGCGGGGACCGGTACGTGTCGCTGCCCGCCGGGACGACGGTCCGTCCGGCGTTCACCATGGACGGGCGGCCCTACTTGAAGCTGTCGAGGGAGTGAGGAGGGAGCTGCGTGACCGATTTGGAGCGGCGGCTGACGGCCGCATTGGAAAGATTGTCCGAGCAGTACGAGCAGGAACAGCGGCGGCAATCCGAGCAGATCGAAGCGTCGCGAGAACAGGTCGAAGCCTTGCAGCGGCAAGTCGAGCGGCTGAGCGCGCGGGTGACGGACTTGACCGGATACTCCGGGACGTACGGCGCAGGGCCAGGGAGCAGGTGGAGATGACGAGGCAACTGCTGGAAAAGATCAGGCGGCCCGGGCCGGACCGGGATTCCGGGCCGAGCCGCTGACGGTTCGTGGTAGCGGAACCTGCCTAGTTGCTCGCGTTGTAATCGCGATCAATGCACTACGCCCGACCGAGACTCTTTCTCAGTCGCTAATACCTCAACTCTGCACTGCCACGAGTAGTCGGTCCCGCTGATCTTCAGGCACCCGGTCCTCATCCCGGGATTCCATGAAGCAACAACCCGAGGTAGAGCTCGACGACCTCACCGGCATCGAGGCGCATAATCGCTTCACGCACCTCGTCGTCACTCCAGCCATCCATGAAGCGTACGGCCGATAGGGCCGCGTAGTCACGGTTGAGTTCCATGCTGATCCACCGACGACCGAGTTCCTCCGCGACGTGGCCCGTGGTGTTGGACCCAGAGAAGATATCCAAGACTAGGTCTTCCGGGTCGGTGAGGAATTGAATGAAGAACCGTGGCAGCGCGCTGGGGAACCTCGCAGGGTGTCTGTCTCGCCCCATCATCTTGCACCGCCGCAGGTAGCCCGAGTTGCTTTCCGTGTTCGGAATCTGCAGGAGGTTCGAGGGAATGGCACCGCCGTTGTCCTTGCCGAACGTCTTGGCGATGTCGTGTCCGGAGGGTCGCGATTGGGGTCGGTAGAATTTCTCGGGGTTTTTGAGCAGCGCCTTCATACGCTCGGAATACGGCACTAGGACGCGAGTGACATCCGCCTTTGGCTCAGCCGTTCGGGAAAACCACCAAACCGTGTTGACCGAGTCCTTGGCTCGGATCTTCCGCTTGTTGACCCATTCAATGGGCGAGGGCAGCTTCGACGGATTGAACCAGAAAAACTCTTCCGCCAACTCGTAGCCGAGGCGATCACAGAAGTCCAGCAACACGCGGTAGTTGTAGAGCGAACGCACGGGTTTGCCGCGCTTGTAGGCTCCGCCGAGGTCGAGAACGAAGCTGCCACTGTCCTTCAGCACGCGGAACGCAGCCTCTCCGAACTTCCCCAGCCATTCGACGTACTTGTCCTGCTCCTCGTTACCGTAGGCCTTCTGCCGCAACAGCGCGAAGGGAGGGCTGGTCATGACCAGGTCCACCGATTGTTCCGGCAGATGTCCAAGCAGCTCCGCGCTATCCCCCCACAGCTGGAGACCGCGAGGCGTACGATACACCTGCTTGTCGCTCGGCAGGTCCAGCTTCATCGTCCATCATTCCTATCGGGGAGGTTCGCATCCGGCTGCAGTTCCCACCGCCGCGCTATCCAGCTCTCGACGAACGACCAAAGCAGCGTAATCGCGTAGTGGAGTTCCGGTGCCGTTTCTTGAAGATCCGCCACCGCACCCGCCAGCCGTTCTCTAGGCAGGTGACCGACCAACCAAACGGCCCATACGGAGGGGTTACCACTGGCAAGCTGTGCCGTGAGCTCTCGGAGGGTCTCGTCTGACACCGCGCCGTGCTGGCGCAGCGCCTCGGCACATCCCGCCGCGATCGCCGGCTCCATTTCTTGCAACCCTGCAAGAAGTACCGGTACGGCGTCTGAGTCCAGGGTGACGATGCCCTCAAGGGCCTCCTCACGGAGGTCTTGGTCCACATCCGCAAACGCCCTCACTAGGCGTGAGCACGCTTCCAAACCGCCGATGCGGCTCAACGACCAAGCCGCCGCGCTACGCGCGAAGTACGGGCGCTGATGATCGTCGAGGATCGCGCTCAGCATCCTCACGCACTCATCGGTGCCAGCTTCCCCCAACGAAATCACCGCCTCCAGTCGGATCTGCTGGTCGGGACTCGCCAAGTACGGTGCGAAGAGGTGCTCTGCACTCTCGCCACGGACAGCGACAAGATACGCTGCTGCCTCCAACCGGATGTACATGTCCTCTTCACGATCGCGCTCGAGACTCGCAACGGTCGCCCAAACGGAATCCTTCCGTCGGAGCCTCGCGAGCTTCACCCCGGTGAACCGTTGAGTCCGCTCACGGGACGCCAGAAGCTGCGAAAGGTGGCCCTCGGGCCACACACCGGGGCAGCGAAGGTCGTCATCGGTCTCCGGCCTGACTCTCGACGCGAGGATCTGATTGAGCGCGATTTCCTCGCCCACGGCCACGGTGATTCGGAGCTCTTCGGGAACCGTCCGAGTGTAACGATGTCCGTCGCTAGCTCGAACAGTCGTGATCCTCTGACCCGTGACCGATTCTACAAAGCCGTCTCGGCTGGAGAACCACGCCTTCCATGTGACGCTGGTCTCCGATCCTTCGGTAACGCCCTTGGTCGTCTCACCGTCCCGCGACACGGCCCTGAACCGAGCGACGCGCACGTAGTTTACCGTGCCTTCAGCATGCCACCGGATCCAGTTGCGTTCGTGCCAGTAGGAGACCGATTCCTGAAGCCGACCGGCGCTCCACTGTTCATCTTCGCCTGCCTTGCAGACCGGGAAGGCGATTACGTCGGCGTTCACCATACCGAAGTCCCACGCGCGCTCATGGTCCGAGGAGCTATGGGACATCGACAAGTCGGGCCTCGCCTTCGCACGGCTCTCGATGCGAAGTCCGCACAGTTCGCAAACGAGGTCTGGAATGCGGACGCGCTTGCGCTTGACATCCTTCCAGAGCTTCGTGTCCATCGCGCCGCGTTCGAGCTCGACGACTTGGTGGCCCAGCCGTTCCAGATCGTGCGCCACGTGTCTGCTGCCCACCGCGCCGAGGGCAATCTTCCGAAAGAAGCTGGAATCCGGCTTGAGCGCGAGAGGTGGCATGGTGGCAATCTAACCCAACCGATTGCGGCCAGCGAACGGATGTGTCCTCCGCAGGGCGGCATTCCCAAGGGTCGCCCCTATCGTCCCACAAGCAACGGGCGAGGTTCGCGCCAATGCTCGGTGCCCCGACATCCGCGCTGCCCCAGCTTCGGAGGTTGGCGGAGGGGATCGAGTGGAATCGCTCGAACGGCGGCGAGGGGGGGCAGGGTGAGTGACGACGCAACTGCGCGGGCAGGCGTGATGGCCTGGATGGCCAAGTTGGCGCAATCGGGGATAGCAAATAGAGACCGGACGGGGCGCGCGCGCCGATCTCACTCGCCCGTAGGGTTTGGGTGCTAGGCTGGTCAGTCAAGAGGCCACGCGCCGCTCGGCTTCCGTAGGTTTGCTCGCAACCCCTCTGCGGCCACCGTTCGGTCGGACCGTGGGCTCGACCTCTATTCACGGCTTGACACGCTTGGGTGTCTACGGACTTCCGATACCGTCGCGTAAGCTCTTCCTCATGTCTGCATATTTGAAGTGATACACACGCTCGACAAGAATCGCTAACACATTGATATTGCACGATTTATCATTTGCTCTACTAGTTCGGGCGGGATCGGGCCCCGCAGGCCGTGCGACACCCACTCCCCGGTTTCCCCGTCCTGGCGGCCGCCCAGGTCCAGACGCGCGACCCGGCCGAACGCGTCCGTCTCCACCCCGCGCCACGCCCCCAGCGGTCCGTCGCCCAGCCAGTTCGCGTCGTCGGCCCAGTTCGGCCCGTCCGTCGCCGCGTGGAGCGCGGCCAGCACCGCCCGGTCGCCGCTCTCCACCGCCACCATCACCGTCGCCGTGCCTGCGACCGCGCCGACCGTCGCCGCGATCGTGGTCGTCCCGTTGCCGGCCGCTGCCACCAGCCCGGACGCACCGACCGTCGCGACCTCGGGCCGGACGCTCGTCCAGATCACCACCACCCCGGGCATCGCCCGCCCGTTGCCGTCGAGCACGCGTGCATCCAGTTGCACGGTCGCGTCCGGCGCCGTGAGCGACGCGGCCGCCGGCGTGACCGTCACGCTGGCCACGCGAAGCGCCTTGGACGGAGGGCGCGTGGCATCGTCGCCGCACCCCGGAGCCCACGCCGCGGCCGTGCAGATTGCCAACAACGAGACGAGTATCCGTTTGCGGTCGTTCGTCATTGCTGAATAGGGAGCAACCCCCCGCCCGGCGAACCGGACGGGGGGTTGCTGCTGCCATCGGTCAGGCCGATGGGGTTGGAGGGTTGACTAGCCGCTGGGTGGAATGGCTGCCGGGGTGCCCTTCTTCCATGCGCCGGCCCCGGTCACCCTGGTATCGACGCGAAGCCGGGTCGCAGCCCTCAGGTCGTCCGAGTCGAGACCGGTGTAGGAACTGCCGTTGTCATCGTCTACCCATTCGGTGTCCGTGACGGTGATCGCACCGGTACCGGCGAGCACAATGTCAGCCAACGTCCACCTGCCAAAGGAGGCGGATCCTGGGGTCAGGTTCCTCGCTATGGTGGCCAGTGCGGTGGGGACGACGACCCATTCCGAATCGTTTTCTGTGCCGACCTTGACTTCCAGGGCGACTCGGTGCTCCAACGCCGGGCTACCCGTTCCAGACCAGGATGCTCCGATCTCGTCGTCCGCTGCGCCTGCGTTTCCGTCGCGGGCCACCCTGACGCCCGAGGCGCCATGGGCCACGCCGGCAAGCTCTACCGAGCCACTCTCGGCGGCCGCGGCGGTGGCCGTCGTTCCGTCCGCATTGTTTACGCCGATCACGTCGATTGCGACCGTGATGTCGATTTCACCGTAGTCCCCCTCGTCGCCGGTAGGAATGATGTACGTGCTCGTCCGCGTGTGCGATACGGAGGTGGTGCCGTCGGTCGCGGTCGCCGGGCGGGCGTCGGCAGCCGAGGTGGTGACGCCGCTCGTGGGAGCCGAGCCATCGGTTTCGAAGGTGACGGTAGCGTCAACGGCAGCGGAGTACTCGCCGGCGGCACTTCTGGTGTCGTACCTCCACGTCACCACGATCGTGTCCATGGGTTCGCCGTTTCTGAGCGGTGGGGTGGCTTGGAAGGCCTCCTCCGTCAACGACCCCCGCCGGACGCCCGTGATCATCGGCTGGATGCTATACCCTTTGAAGGCGCCGAACTCCAAGAGCTGACCGGGGATGACCGCGATCGCACCGCCGGGTCTGGTTACCGGATCGAACCAGACATAGTTCTGCGCGTCCACCAGATCCTGGTAGTTCGAAGCGGAGTAGTCGGTCTGTTTGAGCGCCCGAGGCTCGGCGCCGAGGTAGACGGTGCCGCTGAGGCTCGGCACAAAGACGCTGAACCTCCCGGCCTCCGTGGTTGTCGCGGAACCACCTGCAATCTTGGTTGTCATGTCCGGGTCGCTGTACGCCGTGACCGTAACATCGCTCATGGACATGTTGCCGCCCGGAGCAGTCACCCTGCCGGTAATCTCGGTGGCCGCGTAGCCTGTGAAATTGGCGGTCGGGTTCGCCCCGGGAATGGCGGCGACGGGGGATTGTGGGGGTTGGAAGTGATAGCCGGACTTGCTCGCACTCACGTTGACGATTGGGTCATTGTTTGGCTGGACTGGGACAACCGCCGTATACGTGCCGTCGTCTCCCGTCAGGAGCTGGCCCTTCTTGGAACCGCTCGGCAAGCCGTTGAGCGGATCCTTGCCGGCCACCTTGATCCGCACGCCCTTGATCCCTGCGCCGGTGCCGCTTTCCGTGACCGTGCCGGTGATCGCGACGGTGTTGTTCGAGCCACTGAGCTCGAAGTCGAATTGCTTCGCCGTGTTCGCTTCGAACATGGGGACGGCTGTGTTTGCGTTATTGGTGGAATCCGGCTTGGTCGCTGGATATCCCGCCCTCTCCGTATTCACGAAGAGCTGCCCCCGCACGCGGGAGATGCCGGACACGATGTAGCGGCCCAGGTGGTCGGTCGTGGCCGTCTGACCGTTCACGGTCACGGTCACACCCTCGAGGCCCTCGCGGTCCATGTTCCGAACGAAGCCGTAGAGGGTGGCGGTCGATGGCGTGACCTCGATGTGGGCGTCGCCTGCAAGGGGGCTGAGCGCGCCGGCCGCTCCCGCGTCGCCCACCATCGCTCTCCATCCATCCGGAAGACCGAGCGCGTAGGCGCCGGCCGCCATGGTGCCGAAGTCGTGGAACCTGCGCTCGTCGTGTGCCGTCGTCGGGTCGTTGCTCGACGCGGTGGTGAACTCCCCTCCGACGCCCGCGAGGTTCTTGCCCTCGACCGGCGACAGGCTAACCGTGACCCCCGCTTGATGTATGGTGCTGGGGTCGGACGAATTGAACCCGGCCCCCGCCGTCCTGACTCTCACCTTCGACACGTTCGCAGTCACGTCGTACAGGCTGACGACGGCGAACGAGCCGCACTTGCCGAAGTCCTGGCCCGTGGGCTCGGTCTCCGTCAGCGGGCAGAGTGTCACCGTGTGCCCCCAGCCGCCCATCGCGCCGAACGAACCGCCCATCACGCCGTTCTCGTCCATGTTGCGGTAGGCGTCGAGTTCCGGCTTGTCCAGCAGCATGTAGCCGTCTGCGGCGCTCGCCCGAACGACGATGTCCATGTCCGCCGGCAGGTGGGAGAAGGTGTGTACGCCCCTGCTGCCGCTCGTGTTCGCCCTGGCATCCCAGTCATCGTTCGAGATCGGGCTGGTGAACCTGCCGCCGCTCCCACTCGCCTGCCGGACCTCGAGATCGACCAGCGATGCCCTAACGTCGCCACCCAGGACGTTGCCCGTGTAGCCGCGGACCTGGTCGCGCTCGTGGTGCACGTAGACCTTCAGCGTCTGCGTCGTGTAGCTCACCACGATCGGGTCGGCGTCCATGGTGCCCGCGACCTTGAGGCCGGTGTGCGTGTACCCGCCGCCGGACGCTTCGTACATCTCGCCGCCGTCCAGATCGTCGTCCTGGTCGTCGGCGGCCGCGAACGTGAAGCTTGCCGGGACCGACTCAACGGTTGTCGTGAACGCCGCGCTTCCGTCGTCGCCCAGCATCGTCGGCGCGCCCGCGACCGCGGCATCGCCCATCATCACGCCGATGGCCCAACCGCCGAGCGGTTCGCCGCCACCGTATTCGGTCATGACCGTCGCGCCGCTGATGCTCACGTCGACGTTCAGGTTGACGATGTCGTTGGAGTTCGCGCCCGAGGTCGCAAACATCTGCGGATCCCAAGAGACGGCCGTCATGCCGTCGGCCACATCGTAGCCGTCCGCGGAGACGCCCGCGTTGACCATGTTCCCGCTGGTCATGGCGCGCGCGACCTTGATCGCCACGGAGCCGTCGTCGCCGGTCATGCCGCTGCCGACCATGGCGTTGTTCGCCCCGTAGAGTGAGACGGAGGCACCGGGAAGCGCGTCACCCATCTCGTCGCCGCTCCTCAGCGACACCGAGAAGTTGACCGTGGTGTGAGTGATGTCGAACGGAATCGCCTGCGACGCGGCCTCGCCGACGCCGAGGTCGATCCCGTAGCCTTCGCCCCGTCCGCCGTACGCGACGTCGCTGGCCGCGAGCGTGGCTGCAACCGTGGCGTCGATCGGCACGACCAACTGGTAGGAGCCGGCGCGCAGACCCCCGAATGAGAACGAGCCGTCTGCGCCCGTCGCGCTCAGCCGCTGGTCATTGACCCCCGGGCCCACCAGCGCCACCGGAATGCCGGCTGCCGCCAACGGGTGCTCGCCCGCGTCCATCATGTTGTTCTTGTCCAGCTCGTCGAGGAACGCCTGACCGGAAACGCTCGCGGTGCGCGCGTGCATGCCCTCGAAGTTCACGATCGCCGACTCGTCGTCGCCGACCGCCCTGTCCGTGCTCATCGACTCGAACACGTAGGCGTCGCTCTCGACCGCGATCGTGACCGTGTAGTCGCCCGCCGCCAGACCCGAGAAGGAGTACTGGCCGCCCGCGTCGGTCATCGTGCTCGCGTCGGCCGCGCCCGAAAGCGTGACCGCGATGCCGTCGAGGCCCATGCCCTCTACGCTCACCCGGCCGCTGATGCCGGAGGTGCGGAGCAGGACGCCCGTGAACGACACCGTTCCCGTCTCGTCGAGATCCACGCTCACGTCCTGCGACGTGGCGGCGAACTCGTAGTCGCGGGTGTCGAAGTCAGAAATGCTGACCGTGTAGTCGCCGGGGCGCAGGTCCTCGAACCGGTACATGCCGTCGACGTCGGTCGTCATGGTGAAGTTCTCGTCGGAGGGACCGCCCACCAGCGTCACCAAGACGCCCTGGAGGCCCTCGCCGTCGATGATCACCTGGCCCTCAACCGCCGAAGTGCGGATATAATGGCCCGTGAAGTCGGCGCTGCCGACGTCGCCCACGTCAACCTCGACCTCGACGCTCACCGTCTCGAAGGAGACGTCCTCCGGGAAGTCGCTGATCGTGACCGTGTAGGTCCCGGCCCGCAGCCCGGTGAAGGCGAAGCCGCCGTCCATGCCGGTCTCCATGGTCTCGCCCATGGCGTGCTCGCCATCGAGCGTGACCGTCACGCCGGCCAGCGTTTCGGGCTGGCCGTCGCCGCCGCTCATCACGGCGT
>VYDD01000263.1:0-7688 GCA_009843625.1 Gammaproteobacteria bacterium
GTCGCAGACCCTCCCCGCCTGCCCACTCCCCCGCGCAACCTCCGCGGTCGCCAGGCTGAAGGCCGCCACCAGGAGCAGCCCAATGATCAACCGTCCAATAAGGGTGCCTTTCTTCTTCATGATACTTCCCCCGAGGAGATGGGTGTTGAAATCCCGGCGACTGCCGGGAAGGAGAAATCCTCTAGCCTGGACCGGCTCCCACTCCCGCTACCGCCCCCCATCCCAACGCACCGGCCCTACTTCAGAGCCGCACTCGCCACCGAGTCGGTGATCGCCACCTCCGCCTCACCGAAGATCGACCCGATGTGGGTGTACTCGACCGCTCCGATATCATCCGCCACGAGCGTGATGGGCACACCGCGGATCCTGTACAGCTCCTGCATTCGCTCGTCGTGGAACGGAACCACGGGGAAGGTCAGCCCGTGCTCCTCCATGTAGGCCCGGGTTTCCGGCACCGGATCCAGCGACAGGCCATACACTTCCACCGAATCCGCGTGGGGCTCGAGCGCCTTCGCCATCCGTCGCCACGCCGGAAGGGTGACGAGACAGTTGCCGCAGCGGGTGTTGAAAACGAAAAGGACCTGACGAGCCCCACGCCGGAGATGGCCGACAGTGACGGAATCTCCAGCTACCGTGACCCCGTCAAAGGGGGGAACGACCATCCCGGCATGGGGCAAGTCGACATACCGCCATACGGTGTCGCGCAGCGCGACCACCTCGATCCGAAGCTGGCGCTTCTGGAACGTCACCAGCACCAGCAGGGCTGCCAGCACGATGGCGACGACCTGGAGGATCCGCGTTCGCGCGCCGGAAAGCGGCCTGCGCCCTGGGAGACGAGAGCCGGACGTTGACCTGTCAGTCATTCCCAGCACGAGCCCAAGCCCCCTCCGACGGTAGTCGTGAACACTGCGGTATGATCACCTTAACGTTCGACCGCCCCGTTTCTTGACACACCTCACCGGTTGCTTGACATCCCGGAGCAGAAAAGGAACCCTGTCTGGAAGCGGGCTCGTCTTCGAGGATGCCATCCTGCCGTTGTCCCGTCCGGTCCGGTTTCCTCGTCAGAAACCAGCCCTTTTGCGCGTTAATGTCGTAGCAGCCCACCAAGCGCGGCTGCCGGGAAGACGCGCGCATCCATGTGACGGACGGCGGATTTCCGAAAAGGAGCACCGTGCATTTCAGCACCCTGTTTGCGGAAGTGTACCCGGCGCTCCTGCGGTACGCCCACAGGCTCACCGCCGATCCCGACGTTTCGGAAGACGTTGCCCAGGAAGCGTTTGTGCGTCTTGCGGAACGGAATGTCGAGGGTAGCGAACAGGAACTGAGGGTCTGGTTGTTCCGAGTGGCGACCAACCTGATTCGCGACTATGAGCGCAAGGCAAAGAGGCGAAGGCGTCTGGTGCTGGTGAATCTCCTGCCTTCGGACCAGGGTCCGAGCTCCAGCGAGCGCGCCGAGCGGGCCGAGCGGATCCGGATCGTGCGAGACGCCCTGGCGAATCTGGACGCTCGTGGAAGGGAGTTGCTCCTCATGCGCGAAGAAGGGTTCAGCCATGCGGAGATGGCGCGGGCGACCGGCGTCGCGACGGGTTCGGTGGGAACTCTGCTGGCACGGGCACGAAGGAAGTTTGTGGGGGAGCTAAGGGAGCGGGGATATCGACATGACTCATTTTTCTGACGGGGAGCTCCAGGCGTATCTCGACGGCGAGCTCGGAGAGAAGGACACCCGGGAGATGGAGCGTCATCTCCGGTCGTGTCCAGAATGCACGGCCGCGCGGAACCAGCTCGACAGCGCGGGGCGGATCGCGACGCTGGCCTTGACCGAGTTGGACACGCTGCCCGAACCGGTGGTGTCCGGAACAGAGACAGAGGAGCGACTGCGCGCGATCAGGGACCGGGCGGCCTCGAGGCGCCATCGCCGCGGACGACGGAGATGGGTTCTCGCCGCAAGCGTGATCCTGGCCCTGGCGGCATCGCTGGCCGTGCCGGCCTCGCCACTGCGCGCCTGGTTGGCGCGCGCGTGGGAGCAAGTGGTGCTCGTGTTCCAGGGACCGAGTGCCGGCCCGGCCTCTTCGCAGGGCGGGGACACGGCAACAGGGTCTCCGGCGAACCCCGACGAGTCATCGGAACCGCCTGCCGAAGACGAACCCACCGCGGCGACGGGAGAAGCCGGGCTGCACGCATACGCCGCGGATCTCCCCATCCAGATCGTGCTCAACGATCTGACGCCCGGCACCCAGGTCCAGGTCGTCTTCGTGGACGGCACCCAGGCCGGGGTCTTCGCCGCAGTCGACTCGCGCTTCACCTCTGGCCCGGGCCGCCTGGAGGCCTGGGTGAGCGGTGACCAGGCGAGGGTGGAAGTTCCGCGGGCGGCTCGCCAGCTGCTCCTGCTGGGAAACGGGCAGCTCTTCCTCGACAAGGACGGAGACTCGCTGGCGGTAGGCGGCCCCGTGCTCGAGCGCGACGCGAACGGGATCCTGTTCGTGATTCCGGACGGATGAAGGAGCGGGCTCGGCAGACCCGCCCCCGCCTCTGCATTGCCCTCGCTATCTGGGCGACCGTGCCGGCGGTTCCGATCCAGGCCCAGACGCGAGCCGAGATTGCCGGTCGAGTCGTGGACCAGGAGACGGCCCTGCCGGTGCCCGGCGCCATCGTGGCGATAGAGGGGCTGGAACTGACGACGGCAACCGACTCGGCGGGCCAATACCGGGTGGTGGAAGTGCCACCGGGTCCGCAGGTGCTCGTGGTTGGGAGAATCGGCTACGCCACGACCCGCATTCCCCTGACGGTCCCCTCTGGCGGCGTACTGTCGCTCGACATCGAGCTCGCCACATCAGCGCTCAGGATGGAGGGCCTCACGGTCACGGCCGACGCGGTCTCGCGCGCCCGCGGCGAGCTCGGCACCGCCACCGTCATCGAGCAGGACGCCATCGACCTCCAGACGGCCAGCTCGCTCTCGGGATTGCTGGAACTAGTACCGGGCGTCGAGCTCAGGCCGCCGGGACTCGACGACGTCGAACAGATCCCGCTGCGCGCCGCACCCACGAGCTCGGTCGTGAGCCTGGTCGAGGGCGAGCCGTCCGCGGCGCAGCTCGCATCGTTCGGCACCCTGATCGTGCTGGACGGCGTGCCGGTCTCAAACAACGCCAACCTCCAGAGCACGGACCTTCGGGGGCAGATGCGCTTCCGTTCGAGCGCTGGAGGCGGCATCGACCTGCGCCGCATCCCCGCCAGCACGCTCGAACGGGTCGAGGTGATTCGCGGCATCCCGTCCGTTCGCTTCGGCGATCTGACCCAGGGCGTGATCGTGGTGGAGACCCGCGCAGGCGCCTTCGAGCCGCGCCTGGACGCCATCTTCGACCCCCACACCGCTGGCGCAAGCTTCGTCGGTGGGTGGAGCCTGGGGTCGGGCGATGCGTTATCGGGGACGCTCGACCTGACGGGCACGCGCCCCAATCCCGGTTTCATCGACACGGAAGCAGTGCGCTTCTCCGCCCAGGTCGCGCACAGGAAGGAGCTGGGAACGGCGGTGCCGGGTGTGCCCGCGGGCGAAGTCTTGATGCCCCGTTTTCGCTTCGATACCAGGCTGGATCTGTTCCAGGTTGTTCATGACGTTCCCGAGGACACGGTCTCTGCGCTCGGCTTCTCGTCTGCCAACCGCGATCACGGGCTACGGCTCTCCGAACGCGCGCGGATCAATTTCTCGCCCGCGTTCCGGCTGGAGTTCACGGGGGCCCTTGGCCTGACCCTGCAGCGCTCGTTCGCGGAATCCCCCAACTTTCGGGGAACCTCTCCGTTCACCGACCGTCTGACGGAGGGGCGGGCGATCGGACGCTTTCTGTCCGGGCGATTCCAGAGTCGCGTCGATGTCGAGGGCAACGTTTGGCAAATCTACTCCCGGATCGAAGCCGACTGGCGCGCGGCCGGCCCGGGCGGGGACCATCGTCTGCGTGCCGGCATGGGGCGTCGTCGCGAGTGGAACTCGGGCCCTGGCTACCAGTTCGACATCGAGTTTCCCCCGCAGGTGACGTTCAACGGCGTGGAGGGCTTTCGGCGGCCCCATCGCTTCGACGAGCTGCAAGCGTTCGCCGCGAGCGCCATCTACCTGGACGACCGCTTGACCGGGGAGTTCGGCGACGGCTGGAACTACGACCTCCAGGGCGGGCTGCGGCTGGATCTCCTGCACGGCCGCGGCCAATGGGCCTCCGGGATACGGGACGGCGTGCTTCAGCCCCGGCTGAACCTGCAGCTGGCCCCGCGGCCCTGGCTGCGGCTACGCGCGGGCGCCGGCCGGACTGCCAAGCAGCCTGCCCTCGCGCAACTGAGTCCGGTACCCCAGTTCTTCGACATCGTCAACGTGAACTGGTTTCCCGCGGATCCCCCGGAGCGACTGGCGATCCTCACGACCTTCATCCGGGATCCGACGAATCCGGACCTGGGGTTTTCCAGGACGCTGAAGCTGGAAACTGGAATCGAGATCTCGGACCTCGTCCCCGACCTATCCCTGAGCCTGACGGCATTCCGCGACCGCACGGAGGGTGGCGCGGGCATCCGCCACACACCGCTTTCCGTGGTTCGGGACCGGTTCGCGCTCGCGGATTCCACCCTCGGGACCGGGAGCCCTCCATTGATCCTCGAACCACCCGTCGCCGCCGACTCGATTCCCGTGCTCCTCGCCATCCCGGACAACATCCTGAACCTGGTTTCCAGAGGCCTCGAGCTCACGGCCCGGCTTCCTGAAGTGAAGCCGCTGCGCATGCGGCTCGATGTCCAGGGCGCCCTCATCGAAACGGAACTGGTCAAGGAGGGGCGCGACTTCGGAACCCGCTTCGGTGACTTCCAACTCGACTGGCGTGTGCCGCGCGCGCCCTACTGGGAGAGCGTCACCCGGACCGGGCTGCGTGGTCTCCTCACCTACCGGCTGGTCCATCATCAGCCGGAGCTCGGCCTGGTCGCAACCGGCACCATTCAGCATTTCGCTCTGGAGAGGACGCACAACATCGCCGGAACCGACCGGCTGGCCTGGAGCGGATACGTGACGCGGGGGGGAAGCCTCGTGCCCGTGGCGGAGACGGACCGCGCGCGTCCAGAGTTCGAGGATCTGCGCAACCCTCGCACCAACGTCTTCCCTTCCCCGGAGGAGATCGTCCCGGACTGGCTCCTTAGCCTCCAGCTGAGCCTCGATCTGCCTTACGACGGGCGGCTCTCCTTCTGGGCCTCAACGCCCTGGATCGGCCCGGAGGACGGGGAGACGACGACTTCCAATCCCGCTTTCTTCCGGCGCTTCGCTTCGGGCTTGAAGGAGCGTTGCGGCTGGGTTGGCTGATGGAGCGTCATCGGCCCGAGCCGTGAGGAAACTCCGTGTGTACGCCCTGGTGGCGTTGCTCGCTCCCTGCCCGGCGGGCGGGCAGTCGAATGATCCTCTCACACCGCTCCGGGATGCGCGCCTGCCGGGCTGGGTCACCGCCTGGGGTCCTCTCGCCCGTCAGAACGCGGACCATCGTGTTCTGCCCTTCGTCCCCGCGTTGCCGGGACTGCTCGACGCGCCGCCCCCGAGGGTGGGCCATTTCTGGAGCGCGGCCAATCCGGCGGCCCTGGCCTACGAAGCTTCCGATTCGTGGGGCACGATCCGGCTGCGCAAAGGCAGCGAGCACGGGACCCATCGCCGGCCCCTCGACGCCGCGGACTACGGGATCCAGCAGTTCTCGGGTCTTCGATGGCAGCCGCTCGGCGCACGGTCGGCGGTTGCGGGCCAGGTGGTGGCCGACGAGACCACCTCCCGGGTCAGCTCCCATTCTCCCTTGCTGGTCCGGCATTCCCCAAGCCCCTTCGTGGTCGCTGACGGGATGACGACGCCGATGCGCCACATCAGGGTTCGCGTCGAGGGCGCCTACGGGTGGCGCGCCGGGCCCTGGGGCTTCGGGGGGGCGCTCGGACTCGAGGTGAGCGACGACCGCACCAGCGAGAGCCGCACTCCGCGGCTGGGCCGCACCTCGGCACCAGCGGTCACCCTGGGTCTCTTTCGCAGACTGGGCAGCAGTCTCGCGGGTTCAGTCCATGGACGATGGATCAGCGCCCACGAGAACACCCGGATCGTCGTTCGCCGGGGCACGCAGGTCGTGGTGCGGGAGCTCGACGGCTTTGGGGAACCGAAACCGCTCCGCGTGATCGGCTCCAACATCTTCAGCCGCAACGTCGGCCGCGCGCGGGGTGCGGTCGGTGCCACGCTGTCGGGCCGCGCGGGAGCGTGGCAGTGGGTAGCCCAGGGCGAACGTGAGGACATCGGCCACAAGCATGAGAGCAGCCGGTTGTCCGTCGATCCGCCCGACCGGTGGGAAGCGGGGTCGTGGCGGGCCGGGTTGGATCTCATGGGCCACGTCGGCCCCCTGCGCGCGCTGGTCTCGGGACGATACACGACGCTGGGCGGGGACGCCTTCCGGCGCGATCTCGTGGGCCAGGGCGCCATCTTCAGAGTGCGCCAACGCGCGCTCCTGGGCCTGGTTGATCTCCGGATGCCGTCACCCGACTCGACGTGGATGGCCGCCGTGCAGGTGTCCTTCCGGCGGGAGGAACGCCTGCGCCACGATTTCCTGATCGGCGCCGCGTCCGACCTGGGTTTCCAGCATCCGGGCGCCAGCGTGGAGATCGCGCGCAGCCTCTCGGGACACACCAGCGTTTCCGTGGGCGGCGGGACGACGGGATACGAACCGGCCGGCACCGTCCCGGCAGCGGGCGTCCATGGCGATGTCGACCCCGTCCTGGTCGCTCCGGAGCTCGCGATCTACTCCGGTCGTGCCCGGGCGTACACGGCCACGGCGGCGATCCGTGTGCGGTTGGGCGACGGACCCGCGCTGGTGGCCAGGGGCCGCTTCCACCGATTGGCGCCGGTCGGGCGACAGGCGGAACCGGGGGTGCGCCGGTCGTGGTGGACCATGAGCGTGAGTGCGATCTGGGATGGGGAGTGAACAAACCCACTCATTGACCGTGCTCCCGTTCCGGAAGTACCGTCCCCGGCCATGACCGACCTCCATTTCGATCTGGCGCTGCTGCCCGGCGGCTGGGCGCGCGATGTACGCGTCGAAGTGTCCGGCGGCGGCGATTTCGGCGAGATCCTCCCCGGCGGGGACCCCGCAGGTACACGACGCGTCGTCGGCGCGGTCGTTCCCGGCATCCCCAACGTGCACTCCCATGCGTTTCAGCGGGCGATGGCGGGGCTCACCGAGCGCGGAAGCACGGCCGAGTACGGGTTCAGCAACTGGCGCGAGCAGATGTACGCGTTTCTCGCGCGACTATCGCCGGATGATGTACAGGTCGTCGCCTCCCAGCTTTACGCCGAGATGCTGCGCCACGGCTACACGGCGGTGGCCGAGTTTCACTACCTGCGCAACGACCCCGGGGGGCGGCCCTACGCCGTGCCGCATGAGATGGCGCTGCGGCTCCACGAGGCCGCTGCCGCCACCGGGATCGGGCTGACGCTCCTGCCCACGCTCTACCGGGTCGCGGACTTCGGGGCGGACGCGCCGCTCGAGGAGCAGCGCCGGTTCGTCGCGACGGTCGACGAGATCCTCGACGACGGAGTTGCGCTCGGGCGGGCGCTCGCGGGAGACGGCAACCGCCGCGTCGGCCTCGCGCTCCCCTCGCTGCGCGCGGTGCCCCCCGGCGACCTGGCCCACGCGGGCGCCGGGGGGCAC
>VYDD01000263.1:7698-8643 GCA_009843625.1 Gammaproteobacteria bacterium
ATCCCACCGCCCCCATCCACATCCACATCGCCGAGCAAGTCACCGAGGTGCGGGCGTGCCTGTCGTGGAGCGGGGCCTCGCCGGTGGAGTGGCTGCTCGGCCACGCCCCGGTCGACGCTCACTGGTGCGCGGTGCATGCGACCCACATGACCGCCGAGGAGACCCGCGCCCTGGCCGCCTCGGGTGCGGTCGCGGGGCTCTGCCCGACCACAGAGGCCAATCTGGGCGACGGGGTCTTCCCCCTCCCGAGCTACCAGGTCGCCCGCGGCCGGTGGGGGGTGGGGAGCGATTCGCACGTCAGCGTCAGCCCCGCCGCCGATCTGCGGATGCTCGAGTACTCGCAGCGGCTCACGATGCACGAGCGCAACGTCGCCGGAGGCCGCGAGGTGCACTCCACCGGGCGGGCTCTGCTCGAGGGCGCCTGGGCGGGCGGCGCGCAGGCGAGCGGGCGGCGCCTGGGCGCGATCCGGCCGGGATTCCGCGCCGACCTGGTCGTCCTCGACACCAACCATCCCGCCCTCGTGGGACGAGACGAAGACCAGCTGCTCGACGCCTGGATCTTCAGCGGCGAGGACACCCCCGTGCGCGACGTGATGGTGGGCGGAGCCTGGGTGGTGGAGGACGGCCGCCACCGCAAACAAGAGGAAATCGCGACCGCGTACCGGGCGGTGGCCCGCAGGCTCGCGGCAGCGGTCTGCTCTGGTTAGCTAAGTTAGCTCTGGTGGAAGCCGACGAGACCTAGGGGCCGGCGAGTTCCTGGGGGCCGGCGAGACCTGTAGGGCGCCGGGCTTGTCGGGTGCTCCCGCGGGCATGTCCCGTCGGGGATCGTTGTGAATCAGTTCTCCAATGACTCCTCCACGGCTTCCCGAGCAGCGGCCTCGATCTCCCAAGGGATCTCCGAATCGCGATAGAGCGCAGCCCCGTTCGACAGCGTGAGACCATCGC
>VYDD01000415.1 GCA_009843625.1 Gammaproteobacteria bacterium
GCCGTAGCTCCGGCGGCTTCGTTTCGTGCGTGCCATCGTTCGATTCCTCTCTCGAAGATGGACTGCACGATCTGCGTATCGGGAAACCTCGCGGCTGGAAGCCCTCTCCGCCAGCTTTACTGACAATTCGGAACGACTGGTCTTGCTGAGACAGCTTTGGCTGTTCCCTGAGGCTATCGCGCTGTCGCGCCGACGTTTGGGATCGCCGCGCGCCCCCTGCAACCAGCCGGTCCGAACGCTCTGGTTCCGGATGGAGCGATGACGGTTTTCCCGCGACTATGAAGCAGCCAGCTCGGTTGTCGTGGCGTGGGACGAACGGTGAATGGTGCCTTCTGGTTCAACGCAGGCCGTTCTGCTGCCGTGATCCAATGCTTTGGCATACTGCCCATGAGGCAGGATACTCCGCGAACGCCGAGCGTCTGTTCGCCCGCTTCCGCTTGCCTTGGAGGTGGGCGAGCACTGGCCCGGGATCGGCCCAGGCGTAGTACGTTCCCGTGTCCGGCGTCCACAGGTCGAACGACGCCCCCTTGAAGACCGGCCAGAAGCCCCTCGGGTAATCTTTCGACACGAGATCCATGTACGGCTTTCCGGTTGTGGCGTTGAGGTCTCCCTGCACAGGTCTGGCTCTCCAGCCGACGCCATCGTTCAGGTCCAGTCTTGGGCTCTTGCGTAGTTGCGCGAACACCTCGACCGAATCGTCTGACGGCAGCAGCGGGAGCGAAGCCGTGTCGTTCCACGCCTCGACCTCGCGGGCGAGAAACGTCACCGGAGCGCGCCGGACACCGGCCCGGAACCGCTTGAGGTTGGCATACGGCCCGCTCAGCCGAAGCTCGGACTCGCTGGCACCCTTGCCGCGCGTGATGGCGGTCAGGCCAATGGTGTATTGCGGATGGACGTTTGGGAACACCCACTCGCGGTTGTTCACCAGCATGGTGACGTCCAGCACTTCGGCGCTCGCCAACAACTCCTTGCGGAACGCCGTGGATCCCTTCGCCGCCAGCGCCGAGCGGGGCAGCACGACGCCGATCCGCCCTCCGTCGCGTGACACGAGGTCCCAGAACCGCCACACGAACGCCTTGTATAGGTCGGGGTCGCCCGTACCCATCCCTGGGAACCCTCCAGCCGTGAGAAGGTGGCGCATCGAAGCCGCGGCGTCCCTTTCCGCCTTGAGGCGGCCAGCGAGATCCGGGCGCTCCCGCCGGTATCGGGTTTTGAGTTCCTCCTGCTTCCATTGCGGCTGCGAACTGAGCCCCGGGAAGTGCCGTGCCCAGAAAGCGTCCTCTTCGACGCGAGGCTTCTCCCAAGGGGGATTGCCGAGGATCACGTCGAACCCGTTTCGTCTGCCAAGGAACACATGCGGAAAGGCGAGCGCGAAGTGCAGCACGTCCAGTCCCTTGAGTTCCTCACGTCCCTTGTCCATCAACTGGGCTCGGAAGATGTCGCTCGGATCGTCCAAAGCCGTCGCCACCCTTCCCTCAACGATTGCCTCATGGATGCCGCTATTCGTGCGCGAGGCCGCGAGTAGCGTGAATAGCTCCTGCTCCGACCGAGTGGCTCTCCGCATCCGGGCGTAGATCTCCCGTGCCTCCCGGATCTCGGCGTCGTTCGCGTCGGTGAGCCGGGCCAGCCTCTCAAGGGGCTCCCGAACCGCCCCGAGCCGCTCACTCGCGACGAATGAGAACAGGTCGCCACTCTCGGTCTGGAACAATTCGGACGCCTCCTCGAAGGACGCGATCCCCACGAGCGAGTTGCCTCGGATCAGGTTGTGGTCGAGGAGCGAGAGCGGAAGGCCGGGCACGAAGGTGTGGATCCAGAGCGACAGCCGCGCCAGTTCGACGGCCATCGGGTTCATGTCCACGCCGAAGATGCAGCGACGGGCCACCTGCCTGCGGAGTAGTTGGATGTCCTCGATGGGATCCCCGGACCAGTCCGAGCCGAGTTCCTCGGTCGCCGTGCGGCGGAGCCGTGCGAATTCCTCGCGCACGTCAGGCAGTGGCCGGGCGGCCAGATAGTTGGCGAGCCGTCGCTCGATCCGGTCCACGGCACCGACAAGGAAGTGGCCGGACCCCATCGCTATGTCCGCCACTCGGAACTCGAAGAACCGCCGTCCCGCTTCGCGGTCCGGCATTCCGTCGAGCCGTTCGAGGTGCTCGTCGAGCGCCGGTTCAAGCGCCCGATCAAGGAGGTGTTCGACGGCAAAAGCCGGGGTGTAGTAGGACCCGGTGGACTTCCGTGCTCCCGAGCGGTTGTGGAGATACACTTCGCCCGCGCGCACTTCGACCTTGTCGCCGGGCTTGGCCGGAAGGTAGGCATCGGTCTTGGCGTCCACCGCGAGGTCCGTCTCGGCAAGCGAAAGCTCGCTCTCCAACAGGCCCTCGTAGATGGTTCCGAACTCGCGGATACCGAGCGACCGGAAGTCCACCGGGCCTTCGGTTCCCTCCGCCGTGCGGTCGAGAAGCAGCGAGGCGAGCGCCCCGGCGAACTCGCGGTCCGGGAGCGCCAGGGCCGCGATCCGGGCTCCGAGCTTCGAGATCGAAGCCTCGGAGGCGAACAGCGTGCCGTTGTACGCCGGGACCCCCCACTCCGGGTTTCCAAGGCTGACAGCCTTCCAAATCTGTCTGACCTCGGACCAGTAGAAGTCCTGGCCGCCGAACTCGACTCCCTTGCGCCGCGCTTCGCCCAAGCGCTGGGCGATCCTCTTGACCGAGTGCTCGCGGTAGCTACGCGAGGCGTGCAGCGGCAGCAGGTCGCGATCCTCCGCATAGGCGACGAACAGCAGCCTGTAGAAAACGCGGAGCGCAGCTTGGTAGGCCTGTTCAAGATCGTCCGCAGTTGGGCTCTCCGGATACATGGCCGCCACGACGGCCCGGGCAAGCGCCGGCATCACTTCGCGGTAGACCCGCTCGCGAAGACGCCCGCCGAGATCCGCGGCGTAGTCCTCGCTCGCTCGTAGGATGTCTTCGACGCTCCCGCCCTCCGACAGCGCGGGTGCAGACAGCAGGAGCCAGAGGTAACCGGCGTCATCGGCCGAAAGGAGGTCCAGATTGATCTCCACGAACGTCTCGGAGCGTCCCCGTCGGCCCGTGCCGACGCCCGGCTTGGCCGGATAGAGGCGGAGCGTGCCGCCCGCCACCGCGACCACCCAGTCCAGATTCTCCCGGTCGGCTTGCGCCAACGCGTAGGACACCGGCGAGACACCATCGAACCTGGAGCTTGTAGAGTCGATCTCCTCGGGCCGGTCCAGAAGGACGGCCACCGCCGTCTTGCGGTCCCCGGCCAGCAGCAGCACAGCCGGTCCGGGAAGCTCCTCGGTGCCGAACCCGAGACCCTCGATCAACTTCCGTCCCCGGAGCGTCCGCACGCCGTGCGACCTTTCTGCGGCGCGCGCCCAATCCCCCCGCGCCGGGACGCCCCGTTCAAGCTCCTGCATCGCGAAGAGGCCGCCGTTGCGGAGGCCCGGGATCGGAGCGTCCAACGCCGGAAGTAGGCGGTGAAGGAGCCGGATCGCGGTGTGCCGTCCATCCGCCTCCAGTGCCTTGCCGCACACCGCATCGACCTGTTCCACCGGTAGGTCCCGATGCTCGACCGGGTTGTGCTCGGTCGGGCCGCACACCGCCGCTCGTCCGTTTCCCCACAGCGCCACGATCAGCACCGGCGCGGCACGTCGCCTGGAGCGCGCACGAAACATCGCCCTGAGATCCGCGATGCGGGGCCCCCCGTCCAACGCGACCACGACGACTTCCAGAGCGAGCGGGCCGCGCCCGAGATGGAGCTTGGCCCGGCGGTCGCCGAGCGTGACGGAACGGGGTTCGAGATGATCGAGCATGGGGCGGAGGCTGCGGTTCGGGGTCGAGAGCGACGATGCAAGGCTGTCAAAACTAGAGACGATCCGGCGACAGGGCGACCTGACCGGTTATCTTCCCTTGCGTTCCGGCGCTCCAAGTGGCGCCGAACACCGTTCTCCGGTACAGTCAATGACCATGAGCATCAAGGCGGAATACAGGGATGGCGTGTTCACTCCCTTGGAGGAGGTCGTGAACCCCGCGCCCGGCGAAGTCTATCGAGTCTTCTCCGAGAGCGAGTTGGAGCGGCTCGCGGCGGACGCTCCGTGGCTGAAAGGTTCGGAGCGCAGCTTCGAGTTCTGGGAAAACGAGGAGGATGCGGTCTACGACAGCCTATAGGCGGGGCGACATCGTTCTCGTCTCCTTCCCCTTCACCGATCTAACTTCATCCAAGAGGCGCCCCGCGTTGGTTCTGTCACCGGATTCGTTCAACGCGACCGGGCTGGATTTGGTGCTGGCCGCCATCACCTCGCACGTCACGGATGACCCGAACGCCGTGCATCTTCGGAGCGGCGACTTCGCCGAGGGCGGACTTCCCAAGATGTCGGTGGTGAAGACGACCAAGCTGTTCACGATGCATTCGTCGCTCGTCGTCAAACGGATCGGCGCGCTCCGGACCGGGAAGATGGAGGAGGTCCTGCGGACGGTGCGCGGGTTCTTCGCCTGAGGCCCGAAGGGCTTCGCCGGCGGGGAGACCGTGTCTTGCGTTCAGAGGATCGGACGCGCGCGGGAGCACTCCCAAGGGGCCGACGGGACGTGCTGAGCCGGAGCGCCCGAAGGCTTGTCGGACGCCCGTTTCGTCTCTCAGCCAGCCTACCCACTGGGGCCACGCTTCGCGAGTCCCCGAGCGGGGCTGGCGGGGGGCTGTGCCCCCTTCGACCCCCATTACGGCAACGGCGCATTGCAAGCCGCCGGACGCACCGTCGAAACTTGATCGCCGCAGTCGTCGTAGTCCCCGATGTGGACCTGCCGACCATTGGATGGCCGGTCGTTGTAGACTCCGACCTCGCCGTTGTCGTCCGGGCCGCCGCAAGCGGTCGTTTCGTCTCGGGAGACCAGCCGGGCATCCCACCGAACGACAACGCATCACGGCGGCATCGGCGTGCAAGAGGCGCCGCTCGCCGGGGTCGGGTCGGGCGGCAGCACGCGCTCCGACTTTGAACCGTACCTGAGCGCGGAAACGACATGGGGGTCCGATGCGCACTTCGGTGCTTTCGTGGTGCGCACCGGTCCCGACGAGGAAGCGACGGCTCGGTATCGTCTTGCGGCCTCGCGCCCCGGTCGCCCGTGGCACACGGGCCGCTCGGGCCGTGACGCTAGCGACCCACCAGTCCGAGGGCCTGGTACGGGTTCGGGGCCGGGTTGGCTTGCGCACCACCCACCCCGCTCCCTCGGGTCGCTAGCTGACCAGCAATCCGTTCCGGAAGGATGTCGAGCGCCGCTTCGAGGGAGCGGAGCACGCACTCTACAACCGGCTGGCCGCCGGGCCGTTCGGCGTCGGTGGACAGGGAGTCGGCGACGCTCCCGTCCCGGCTGGCTGTTGGCCTTCCCGCACGGGACTGCTGGCTGGGAGAGACCCCGCAGCGGCGGGGAGGAGGGGCTGTCCGGCCCCATCCTCCCCGATGCCGATTGAGGTATGCCGAAATGGGGGGTCTCTCCCAGCCACGTCCAAGGAGCGCGGATCGGCATCGGCGCTCCGCTTGTCGTGGCGCAACCGCAAGCGCGCCAGCGACTTGTCGTACCGAGTCCATTGTCCGGCCGAACGTCGATTTCGTGTCCGGCAACCCCCAAAGTGAGCCGGACAAGTCTGGATCGGCACCGGGAGCGTCCAAACGCCTCCAAGTTACGGCTCCGGCAACCCGAGGGTCGCAAGCTCCAGGACTGCGGCCGGACGCATCGCCGCCGACGCGATTCCCGGCGGGATTCCACCGCCTTGAGCCTCACATCCGACTGGCGGAGACGGCTTCTCCCGCGAGCTTCGTCGCGCAGATCGTGCAGTCCATCGATTGGGAGGAATCGAACGATGGCACGCACGAAGCACACCGGTCGGCGCTCCTACAGCGCCGGCGAATGGGGCCGGAACAGGGCTCGGGTGTTCGCCGACCCGAAGACCGGCCTTTTCCAAATCGAGTGGCGCGAGAACGGGCGCAGGCTCACCCGGTCGCTCAAACACCGTGATTGGCAGCGCGCGAAGAGGGAAGCGGACGAATTCGCCGCCGTTATCGGCGGCCCGGACCTGAACGGCGAAACGCAAGCCGAGCCGCTGACGTTGGAGGATCTGTTCGGCATCTACGGCGAGGAGGTGACGCCGACCAAGACGGCGCGGGTTCAGCAGCGGGACAGGGCGGCGGCGAGGATGTTCCTCGACTTCCTCGGTTGGGACCGAAGGCCCGAGACGCTCTCGCGGCGCGATTGGGACCGGTTCATCCGGGAGCGGCGTGTGGGCAGCGCTGGATCGAGCGGCAAACCCGTGGGCGACCGGACAATCGAGTGCGACCTGAAGTTCCTGCTCGCGGTACTCAACTGGGCGATCAAGTTCAGGGACGAGGACGGCGGACTCCTCCTCGACAGGAACCCGCTCAGAGGTCTCAGAGCCCCGAAGGAGAAGAACCCCACTCGGATCGTCCTCTCCGACGAGGAGTACGAGGCGCTGCTCGAAGTTTCCCGTCGCGTCGACTGGCGGTTCCATGTCGCGCTCGTGCTCGCCCACGAGACCGGGCACCGGATCGGTGCCATACGCCAGCTTCGGTGGCGCGACATAGACTTCCAAGGCAGGACCATCCTGTGGAGGGCCGAGCACGAGAAGACCGGGTTCGAGCACCGGACGCCGGCAACGACCGAGGCAATCGCCGCCCTGGGCTTCGCGCAGCGAGTCAATCCCGGCAACGGGGGCGGGCCGGTCTTGCCTGCGCCACGGGATTCCTCGAAGAGCGTCAGCCGCCCGAGGGCTTTCGTATGGTGGAGGCGGGCCGAGCGGCTTGCCGGACTGGAGCGCCAGCGTGGAAGAGGCTGGCATTCACTCCGGCGGAAGTTCGCCACCGACCTCATGGATCTGCCGCTCAAGGTGCTCTGCGAACTCGGTGGCTGGAAGGAAGCCCAGACCGTGCTTCGCTGCTATCAGAAGGCTGACGAGGCGCAACTCAGGAAGGCTCTGGAGAGCCGCCGCCGCAACGTTCACGCTTGATCCAATCGGAGGGAACCAAACGGCGGGAACCATGGCATCGAGTGCCGTAAGATCAACATTCACAGCAAGATGCGAATGGGATGCTTCCTGCCTCATGGGCTGTAAGCCCCGAGACCCTTCCGTGCCTGCGGCCGCGAATCGCGTTCCGGGATGTCACCAACCGGACGAACCGGCGCACGGTCGTCGCCGCGCTAGTGCCGCCACGGGTCTTGTTGGTCCACAACTCCCCGTACTTGCTCTTCCCGCGTGGAGGCCTTCGGGACGAGGCGTACCTGCTCGGCCTAATGAGCTCCCTTCCGCTCGACTGGTATGCCAGACGATTCGTGGAGACGCATCTCACCTTCTTCGTCCTGAATCCCTTCCCGATCCCGAGACCGGATGGGGGCAGCCTCCTGCGGGAGCGGGTCATCGCTCTGGCCGGACGACTCGCATCGCCGGACGACCGATACGCCGACTGGGCCGGACGACTTGGCGTTGCGTACGGCCCGCTCGACGCCGACGAGAAGCGGGACCACATCCGGGAACTCGACGCCGTGGTGGCCCACCTTTACGACCTCACCGAGTCGCAACTCGTTCACATCTTCGAGACGTTCCACGAGGGTTGGGACCACGAGGAGCGGCTGAGGGCCACTCTGCAACACTTCCAGACTTGGCGGGGTGACCGATGAGCCACCCGGAGTTCGTCGACAACCTCGATGGCAATACTCTGGAGAGGGCGCTCCGGGAGCGCCTCGAACACCTACTCGACACGCTGCGCGAACCGCCTTCGGCGTCCATCGCGACCGGATACTTCAATCCGGGGGGTTTCGGTCGGCTGGCCGACATGCTCCGCCGCGCTGCGGGCGTCCGCCTCCTGCTCGGTGCCGAGCCGCTGCCCGCAGCCCATCTGCCGGAGCGCCGCCTCGGCGATCCGCGCGGGGAACGATACGAGAAGAGGCTGGCCGACGAGGAACTCGACGGTGCGGAGCGCAAGCTCAGGCGGGACCGCGACCGCCTCCCGTTCACCGAGCAGACTCGGACCTCGGTGCATGAGCTTCTGGACTTCCTCCACTCCGGCAGGATTGAGGTGCGCCGCTACGAGCACCGCTTCCTGCATGGCAAGGCATTCCTGTTCTCCGGCAAGCAGGGGGTGCTCGCCGGATCTTCGAACTTCACGCTCGCCGGGCTCACGTCGAACCTCGAACTCAACCTCGGCCAGTACCAGCCCGGCGTCGTCGAGAGGGTCGAGGAGTGGTTCGACCGGCTTTGGAACGACGCCCGTCCCTACGATCTCGCCGCCATCTACAGGGAACAGTTCGCCGAACACTCTCCCTACCTGATCTATCTGCGCGCCCTGTGGGAGCGCTACGGCGGCGAGCTTGAAGAGGAGGCGGAGGACTCGGGCCGCATTCGGCTCACGCGCTTCCAGACCGACGGCGTGTTCCGGGCCAAGCGGATCCTCGACCGGTACAACGGCGTTCTGGTCGCCGATAGCGTGGGACTCGGCAAGAGCTTCATCGCGGCCGAGATCTTCACCGAGGTCATCGAGCGCAACCGCCAGCGGGCGCTCCTCATCGCCCCGGCCCAGCTACGGGACGGGATGTGGAGGCAGTTCAGGAGACGCTACCA
>VYDD01000232.1 GCA_009843625.1 Gammaproteobacteria bacterium
CGCCCGCGTGGAGGGCTGCAGTCACGCGCAGGGTGCGGGGGGCTTCCGGAGAGGCCCCCGCGATGGAGTCGCCCCGCACCGCGTAGCCGTCCATGGCCGAGTTGTCCCAGGGGGGCAGGGTGACCGGGCTCTCCACCGGCCGCGCCAGCGCCATGCCCCTCGCCGCCTCGACCGGAAGCCGGAGCACGGGATGCGCCCGCGCGTGCTCCTTCTCCCGCGCCAGCGCCTCGGCGCAGGAGAGCCAGTCGGCGGAGCGGGACTCGAATCGCGTCGCCGGAGTCCGATCCCTCCGGGCTTCCGGCCTCTCACCCATCAGTCGTCCACCGCTAGAACCGCCAGGCGATCCCGACGGAGAGACCTCTCCCCACCGCCCAGAAACCGTCCTCGGGGATGGCGGGTTCCTCGGAGCCCTCGGGTGGCGGCAGGAGCCGTCGGTCCGTGCGCAGGAAGCCGCGGGGCGTGTTGACCTTCCAGTAGGTTACGATGCCCTCCGCGCGCACCGATATGCGATCGACGGGGAACAACTTGATCCCCGCGCCGAAGCTCCCCAGGAAGGAGGGACCGAACGAGAAGCGGTCGTCCTCCTCCAGAACCATGTCGATGTCCTGCTCCGGCGCCAGGTCCATGGCGATGCCCCCACCCGCGAACAGGTGGGGCGCCAGCCGATACCACGTCCGTGGGCCCGTGAGGGTGAACTGGAGGCGCACGTCCGCCGTTCCCATGGTCACGTCCGCTTCCCCGATCTTGCGGTCCCCCTCGACCCGGCGCGGGTCGATGACGTCCCGGGTCGTCGGCAGGTACCCGAGGTTCCCCTGCAGGGAGAACGGTCCGCCGACGCGTATCTGATAGTACGAGCCCATGATCCGCCCGCCCTTGGGTCCGAAGCCGAAGATCCCCGCCCGGGGCTCGACCGTGAACATGGCCGCGCCCGCCTCCTGCGCCGTCTCGATGAAGCGGTAGGCGGAGGGAATCCGCTGTGCGGACAGGTGCGCCGGACCAGTCCCGAGGGCCAGGCTGCCCGCGAGGACGAGCGTCGGGAGGAGGAATCGCCGGCTTTGCCAGACGGCAGGCGATCCCCGAGATTCCCCGCGTGTGTGCATCCGAAACATGTCCTTGAGACTTCGCACCTTTCAGGAACGTTGCCATGAACGTGACCGAAGATACCCAATCGGCCCGTCCGTCTCTACACTCGCCGCCTCCGACGCCGGGCGGACGCCGTTCTGCATCTGCCCGACGGCCTGCGGGGCGGCCCTCGACCCGCGGGCTGCTGCTCGCCGCCACACTGCTGGCAGGCGGCATCACCGCGGCGCCCCCCGCGGAAGGGCAGGAGTCGCGCCGCCGCTGGGAGCGCATGTGCCAGATTCGTGCCGAGAAGTTCGACCTGGTCCTCCCCAAGGCCATGCAGGACAACGATCTCGACATGTGGATCGTGGTGATGCGCGAAGGATTGCTGGATCCGCTGTGGGAGGCGCTGGGCCGGGGTTACGTCGGCGACTGGGCCTATTACGTGTTCACCAACCCGGGCGACGGCGGGCGCGTCGAGCGCGCGGCGCTGGGCGTGGGCGGCTACATGCTTCAGCAGTGCGGCGTCTACGACCGCTTCGTCCCGGCGACCGCGCTCGCCGGATTCGTCGCCGAGCGCGACCCCGGCCGCATCGGCGTGAACATGGCCCCCGCCATCGGCGGAGCCGACGGCCTCTCGCACAGCTCCTACCTGCACCTGAAGGAGACGCTGGGCCCCGTCTACGGCGAACGCCTGGTTTCCGCCGAGCGCTTCGTGTCCGACTTCCGGGCCACCCGCACGGCCATGGAGATCGCCACCTTCGCCGAGGCCGGCGAGATCAGCCGCGAGATCGCCGAGCGGGCATTCTCCAACGAGGTCATCGAGCCGGGCGTGACCGCGCTCGAGGACGTGGCCTGGTGGATCTGGGACCGGCTGCTGGAGCGGGGCCTCGAGTCGTCGTTCGACATGCCCTCCATCTACATCACCGGCCCGCTGGGGATCGAGTCCACCTCCTCGGCGCGCATCATCCAGCGGGGCGATCTGCTCATGATCGACTGGGGCGTGGGCTACCTCGACTTCTACACCGACATGAAGCGCATCGCGTACGTGTTGCGGGAGGGCGAGACCCGGGCTCCGCCGGGACTCCAGCTCGCCTTCGATCGGGCGGTGGAGGTGCGCGACGTGATGAAGGCCTCCATCAAGCCCGCGGCCACCGCCCGGGAGGCGCTGGACGCCACCTGGGCCGCCATCGAGGCCGCCGGCTTCAACCGCATCGAGTTCAACCAGCCCACCGCCGATCCGGAGGTCACCGACGTCGTCATCGGTCCGCACTCGGTGGGGAACTGGGGCCACGGCATCGGCCCCTCGCTGGCTTTCTTCAACCCGACCCAGCTCACCTACGAGCTGCGCCCTAACACCCTCATCTCCGTCGAGCTGTTCGCCTACACGGCCAACCCGGAGTGGGACGACGCCAAGGTGCGCATCCCGCTGGAGGACGATGCCGTGGTGACCGAGCGCGGGGTGGAGTGGCTCTATCCCGTCAACAACCGGATTCTGCTCGTGAGATAGGCCCTCCGAGGGGCCATGACCGCGAAATACGTCATCATCGGGGCCGGCATCCACGGCCTCTCCACCGCCTGGCACCTGGCCCGGAGTTCCCGGGCGCGGCGACGGGCGCGACATCGTCGTCATCGACAAGACCGGCGTCGGCGCGGGAGCCTCCGGCATCGCCTGCGGGGTGATACGCAACAACTACTTCCAGCCCGCCATGCGCGAGTTGATGGCGCATTCGGTGGCCGTCTGGGAGAGTGATCCGGAAGGCTTCTCCTACCACCCGGTGGGCTATCTGCAGATCAGCCACGAAGCCATGCGCGACGACGTGGCCTCGATCCACGAGCAGCAGCGGGCCATCGGGTACGAATCGACCTTCGTGGAGGGCGCCGGAGCATCCCGCACCTACATGCGGGCCATCTTCGACGACTGGCAGGCCGGGGGCATCACCAGCGTGCTGCACGAGCACCGGGGCGGCTACGCCAACAACATGGCCTCCCTGGACGGCCTGCGGGCGCGTGTGGAGGCCGAGGATGTCAGACTCGTCTTCGGGGTCCGGAACGAGGGCTTCGCGCGCGATGCGTCGGGCGCGGTCACGGCGGTGATCACGGATCGGGGGGACATCCGCTGCGAGCAGGTGGTGGTGGCCACGGGGCCGTGGGTCCGGAGGCAGTGGGCGATGCTCGATCTCCCGGACGCCACTGCGGTCCGGGATGCCGGCGGCAGGCTACATCAGGTGCCCACCTGGACATACTGGGCGCTGCAGGAAGGCACGCTCAAGGTCGATCCCGGCTTCCTGGTGGACAATCGCGGCAACATGCCTCCCGTCGTGCACGTCGACACCGACGAACCCCTCTTCGACGATGAGGGACCGGTGGCCGAGGGTCCCTGGGGCATCTACTACAAGCCGGACTTCCACTTCGGGGGGGTGCAGGGCGGAACCATGCCGCGCAGGGTCGCCAGGCCCGAGTGCGAAGTCGCCATCGATCCCTACGGGCCCAAGTCCGCCGACTTCGTCGTCGGAGAGGACTTCCACCGCGCCTGGACCGCGGCGCTGGCCTTCTGCCAGAAGCGCTTCGAGGGAAGGAACCACCTGATCGGCCGGGAGCCCTCCGGTGGCATCGGCAGTTTCTCGCCGGACAGCTTCCCCGTGTTCGACACCTTCGCCGACAACGTCTACTTCATCGCCGACTCGAACCACGGCTACAAGATGATCGGCGTGGGCGCCCTGGTGGCGAAGGAGTTGACGGGACGGCCGCAGGAGCTGCTCGAGCCCTTCCGCTACAGCCGCTACGCCGAAGGCCGGCTCCACCCGGTCAGCAACTCGCCTTTCCCCTGGAGTTGAGAGGCGGCGGCTCGGGTCACCGGGACTCTGCCGCCCGCCGGACCACCGGGTCGGCAGGGAAGAACCCGATCGTCTTCCACGAAACCAGCAGGAGGCCAGCAGCCACGCCAGTGAGCAGCAATCCCGGCTGCCAGACCGCCCCGCCGGCAACCCATAGCGGCAGGGTCGATAGCACCACGATCTCGACCATCGCGATCGGCAGGTAAGCCAGCCCGTAGTCGTCCAGCGTCTTCGACTTCATCTGGGGGTCTACCACGCGCAGCAGAGCGATCCCCATGGCCACCACCCCGGTAGTCCAGCCGAAGGTGAAGATCCCCCGCTCGAACCAGTAGTTGTGGAAGGTCCGGCGGGCGATCCACCACGTGATGAAGGCGGCGTGGGCGAAGCCGAACACCGACATCACCAGGATGGGCGCAGCGTAGTCGGCCACGATGGTGAGAGGAATCGACGCCACCCCGAAGGCGACGAGAAAGTCGGAGATCGACGATCCGAGGCGTCCCATCGTCTGCCGGTCCACGTGCCGGCCGACGCCCACACCGTCCAGCACCTTCTGGAGCACCGCGCCGCAGATCACCGCCAGCGCGAACATGGGGAGGGCGGTGAACTGGCCTCCCGCCGACTGGAGCGCCCAACTGACGGCATGCGCGGCCCCGTAAGCGAGAAGCACGAGACCCAGATGCCACGAGAGGGTTTCGAGGGCCAGAGGGCTGACCGTCTCCCTGGCGACGTGCCTGGCGCCGGCCGGATCGATCAGCCCGCGGCGCAGGTCGGCGGGAAGCTCGCGCGGGGTGGCGACGAGACGCGTCCAGCCCGACCGCGTGGCGAGGTTGATCGCCGCGACGCCCCCCAGCACGGCCGCCAGCAGGCCGATAGTGGCGAAGGTGTACCCGATGGCCATGGCGTTCTCGTGGCCCTGGCCGGCGAGAATGGATCCGACGGCGGTTGCTGTTCCGTGTCCCCCTGCGAAGCCCGAGGGGAGCATCAGCGCGAAGGGTCCGCCCACCTGCGGAAAGAGAGGAATCAGCACGGCGCCGGCGAACAGGAGCGCGAGGCCGAACTGTCCGATCCAGGCCGAGAGGTTGTAGAAGAAGGTATCTCCCGCGCTTCGGATCATCGTCGCGAGGCCCGGTTCGTCCGCCCGCGAGCCCATGAACAGGGTGGCGAACAGGAGGATCACGAGTTCGCCCGGGTAGCGCCGCATCACCGGGGCCCCATCCTCGTCGCGCGCGAAGGGGATGAGGTCCAGTCCCTCGGGGCCGGCCGCCAGCCCGATTAGCCCCGCGAGGATCGGCGTGGGCAGGAGGATCTCCTGGAAAAGCCGGATCCGGGAGCGCAGCAGGTGGGCGACCACCAGCAGGCCGGAGATCAGCGCGAAATCCAGAAACATGGCTCGTGCCTTGCGCAGGAGGGGCGGCCCGTCCGGGTGGGCCGACCGTGTGAATCGACCGGGCCCGGGCGGCGTTCGAGGCTCCGGGGGAGCGTGTTATACTTGAGAGCGCAGCCGTCGCTGTCGAGCTTCGCGCCATGCGGGCGCGGGTTCCGGATCGGACTGCGCGAATCCGTTCCAGCCGAATCGTCGTACGGCACTGCCGGATTCACGAGTCCGAGGACGCATGGCAAAACCCCTCCGCTGTACCACCTGCGGCGCCGCCCTGGAGACCCCGGCGCGACGATGTACGACGTGTGGCGCGGAGAATCCGGCCCCCCGCCCCCTGACCTGGGTGAAGACCTGTCCCCGGTGCCAGCACCAGGGGTACGGAGACCACTACTTCTCGAAGCCCCAGCACATCGCCCTGCTGGTCGTGCTCGGCCTGGTCACCTCCGGAATCGGGGCGCTGATCTACTGGCTGATGCGGTTTCAGCACCGGCTCTGTCCGCGCTGTGGCCTGAACTGGAGACATGCTGCCTACCGCGCGATCACGAGTCCGGACGCACCCCCGGGGATCCGACCCGGCGACGAAGCCCTCGCCCACTATGCGGATCCATCGGCTCCAGCCACTTACGCGCCCCCCGAAGATCGTTCGGCGCAGGGCTGGATCCGGATCGGAGGCGGAGCCCTGCTGGGCTTCATCGGTGCAGGCTGGCTGTCCACGGGCAGCATGGTTCTCGGGATGGGCGTCTCCGGCCTGGCCATCGTGCCCCTGCTGATGCTCGCCGGGGGAGCCACCGCAGTCGCCGGCGGAGCGGCGCTGATCTGGTCGGGAATCAAGAGATTGCGCTGGCGCAAGGGATCCCCGCGTCAGCTGCAGCGCGGCATCCTCCGGCTGGCCAGTGAGCGCGGGGGGCGCCTGACCGCGAGCGAGGTCGCGGCGTACATGGATCTCTCGCCGGACGCCGCCAAGAAGCTCCTCGACGGCATGGAGCTGGAGGACAGCCAGCGGGTGTGCTCGGATGTGACGGATGAAGGGGTTATCGTATACGAGTTCCCGGAGTTGCAGCGAAGGCCGGGACGGGGACCGTAGGGCATCGACCCGAGGGGAGAGCGGCGAGACATGAGGACGTTCCAGGACGAACGCGGGCGAACGTGGATTGCGACCGTGCGGGAGCGGCCGGGACACGACTACAAGGGCCGCTATTCGTTTGTGTTCACGCCCGAAGGCCAGGAGGAGGGCGAGCCGATCGAGCTCGCCGATGTACGCTGGAATTCGCTGAAGACGGCGCAGCGGACGCTCGCGACCACCTCCGGCGTGGAGTTGCGCCGGCGTCTGCGCTCGGCCCGCGGCCGAGCTTCTACGCGGGCTTTCCCGTAGACGGGGCGTTTAGTCGGGGCGGCAGGCGTCGCAGTAGCCCACCACTTCCAGCCGCAACTCGGTGACGGCAAAGCCGTCCATCACGACCGGCACGTCCACGACCGACTCCGGCTTGACCGGCGCAGGCACGTCCCGCAGCCGCCCACACTCGAGACAGCGCGCGTGGTAGTGCGGGTCCATGCGTCCGTCGTATCTGGCGGAACTGTTCCCGCTGGCGAGCTTGCGCGCGAGCCCGCATCCCACGAGCGTCTCCAGGCTCTTGTAGACGGTCCCCAGGGAGATGCCCGGCAGGTTGGCGCGCACGTTGCGGTACACGTCGTCGGCGGTGGGATGTGTGTCGGTGACGTGCAGAAAACGGAAGACAGCCGCGCGCTGGGCCGTGAAGCGCTGACCGCTCCGCTCCATCGCCTCTCGCAGGATGGCGTCGCTCTGCTCGGACTGGGTCAACATCGCAAGTGATCTTCGGCCCGCCGTGGCTGACAGCCAACTGAAACCGGGCCTTCAACACATTATTCCCCTGACCAGCCAACGTAATGAGCGGAGCAAAAATGTGTCAACCGGAGCCGAGCCGCCCGAAAGAGGGATGATGGATCCCGACGAAGGCCCGCTGCTCACGCTGGAGCCGCTGATCGATGCCGTTCGGGAGGGGATCGAGAAGGCCGGCTGGACGCTCTCCGGGATGCAGAAGACGACCAGTCACCAGTTCGAGGGCCGCTGGGCGGGGGAATCCACGCGCAGCGCCTATCTCTTCTTCCACCAACCGGGTGGACATGATCCGGTGAGCGTGGACGTCTTCCTCGACGAGACCTCGCAGGGGCTCGGCGGCAACCTGACGCTCGCCGTCCGAGGGTCGTCCCTGGGAAAACTGGGGGACTTCACGGAGACTCTCGAGGAGTTGACGCGCGTGGCGAATCGCGAGCTGACCCGGGGACACAGCACGCCGGTGACGCTGCGCGCGACCGTGCCGCACCGGAACGCGCGCGCCGGTGACGCCCGCACAGAGTGCCGCTTCAGGCTCGTAATCCCCGATGTGGCGATCGATGCGGGGGCGCGCGTTGTACGCACGTTGAGCACGGCCACGGTAAAGTCGTTCGAGGCGCTACTGGCGAGCCGGGTTGTGGCCGACTTTCTCGGGGCCGAAGATTCATGAGCGGCGGACGCCCGGAACCGATAATTTCCAGTAGATGACAGTAGATGACAGTAGACAAAACGACATGTCACCAGGCAGCGGAGACGTGAGATGAGCGGCAAACCCGGAGTGCTCGACGACCTGTTGCGGGAGACCCGGCTCTTCCCGCCCAGCGACGAATTCCGCGCGCAGGCCAATCTCTCGGACCCGGAGGTCTACGAACGTGCCGCCGCCGATCCGGAGGGGTTCTGGGCCGGATGGGCCGAGGAACTTGACTGGTTCGAGAAGTGGCACACGGTGCTGGAATGGAATCCGCCGCACGCACGCTGGTTCCTGGGCGGCAAGCTCAACGTCTCGCACAACTGCCTCGACCGGCACTTGGGCGGTTTCCGCCGCAACAAGGCGGCGCTCATCTGGGAGGGGGAGCCCGGGGACACGCGCACCTTCACCTACTGGGACCTGCACCGGGAGGTGTGCAAGTTCGCCAACGTGCTGCGCGGGCTGGGGGTGCGGCGGGGCGACCGGGTGGCGATCTACCTCCCCATGATTCCCGAGGCGGCCATCGCGATGCTGGCCTGCACCCGCATCGGTGCGGCGCATTCGGTGGTGTTCGGGGGGTTCAGCCCGGAGTCGCTGTCGGGGCGCATCAACGACGCGCAGGCATCCACGGTGATCACGGCGGACGGCGGCTGGCGGCGGGGCGGGTACGTCGCACTCAAGGCCAACACCGACGTCGCGGTCGCGGAGTGCCCTTCGGTGGAGAACGTGGTGGTGGTGCGGCGGGGCGGGCAGCTGAGCGCCGACACCCCGGTGGAGATGCAGGGGGGGCGCGACCACTGGTACCACGAACT